>JAFAQG010000828.1 GCA_019246575.1 Acidobacteriaceae bacterium | reverse complement strand
ATTCATTTTGCCGGTGCAGGCTGCCCTTACTACGCTAGAGCACGAAACGAGTTTCTCGGGTGAAGTGCGTCTGGTGGTAGAAATGCGGCCACTCCATCGTGACCTACCGTTCAAGGACGTTGAGCTAACGATCGCTCCACCGGAATGGCGGAATTGAACTGATTTATTTGGCGCGCCCGGAGAGGCTCGAACTCCCGACCTATTGATTCGAAGTCAATCGCTCTATCCAGCTGAGCTACGGGCGCGCACCCGGACGATTCTCAATTATAAAATTGCGCCTCAGTGAGACATGCCGGAGATCTGCGGCGATACTCTGCCGTCCGCTGCCGATGCGACGCCGTTTCGTACCTGGCCGTCGCCCAAGAGCACGCCGCGGAGCAGAGTCAGGTCGTTCAGAATGCGGCGGCTCTTTTGAACGTGCGAGGACAGCTGACCGATCTTGTACAGCGCAAGATTGAGCCCATTGACGTATCGTTCCGTGCTGGCTTCTTTGAGCTTGTCCTGGAGTTCCTGCGAGGCGTCGGCAATGACGGTCTCGAGCAGCACCATGAATTCCAGAGCGCTTTCGATCGACTCAAACGGCCGTACTACTTCGTCCCGCATTTCTAGAGCCTAACACTACACCGCGCCATTCGCTTGAGAGTATTCTGGTGAAGGGAGAAGGTTGACATCATGGCGAAGGGCATGGACCGAAGAAAAGAAACGAAAAAGCCTAAAAAGAAGAAGTAGCACCGGCGGCGAGGCATTCTCAACCTCGAAGAAGTCCCGACAGCTGGGGCGCGTTGCGATGCCGCCGGGAAGGTGCTTAAATGGTAGACGAGCGTCGAACGCAAGAGTGGGCGAAATGCCCACTTTTTTATTGATCTCTTTAAATTGAAATGCCCGCGGCAGAAAAGAGCAACGCTTCGGAACAGATCGGTGCACTCGCTGAACGTGCGGCCGCGGGAACCGGTATCGAGATTGTCGAGGCGGAGTTGCGGGGCGCGGGTAGAGCGCGATTGTTGCGAGTTTACATCGACAAACCCGGCGGGGTTACGCATGCAGACTGCGAGCTGATATCGGACAAATTGGGGAGGCTGCTCGACGAACAGGATGTTGTCCAGGGAGGCAGCTATACGCTCGAAGTCAGTTCACCCGGCCTTGAGCGAAAGTTGTCCAAGCCTCGGGATTTCGAGCGCGCTGTCGGACAAAAACTCCGGTTAACGCTGCGCGAGCCGGTTGACGGCACCGCGCGCGTCGAAGGGAAGCTTGCCGCTTTCGCAAACGGGACGCTCGAGGTGGAGACGGCATCCGGTGATTTGATGCACGTTCCACTCGAACGTGTCCAAAAAGCGAACCTGAAGTTCGAGTGGTAGGTCCCACCCCGCACCAGTCGCACTAGAGACGAATTCAGTTTCGATTCGAGGTATTTCATTTGGCTTCTATTTATCAGTCCATCGAAATTCTGAGCAAAGAGAAGGGCATTGACCCGCAGATCGTGCTAGACGCGGTCAAAGATGCGATGCTCGCAGCGGCACGGAAGCAATTCCGCGGCGCAGAAGAATTGGTCGCCGACCTCGACGAGGGAACCGGGAATATCCAGATCTATATTGTGAGGCGCGTGGTTGAAGCGGTCGAAGATCCTGTCAGAGAAATCAGTCTAACCGCAGCAAAGCGGATTGACCCGGCTGCCGAGATCGGCTCAGAGATCCGCGAGGCGAAGCCCACCGAGGCGCTGGGCCGCATCTCCGCCCAAACGGCGAAGCAAGTCATCCTGCAGAAGGTGCGTGAGGCCGAGCGAGACACTGTGTTCTCCGAGTTTCAGGGCCGGCAGGGTGAACTGGTTAACTGCACGATCAAGCGTTTCGAGGGACAAGATTACATCGTGGATATGGGTAAGACCGAGGCCAGATTACCCAAGAAAGAACAATCGCGCGTAGAGACTTTCAGCGTCGGCGATCGCGTTCGCTGCGTAATTAAGGGCGTGGAACGCGGTGGAAAGTTTTCGGGCGTGATCGTATCCCGCGCCGCCCCCGAGCTTGTGATGCGCTTATTCGAGCAGGAAGTTCCGGAGATCTACGACAACACGGTCTCTATTAAGGCGTGCGCGCGCGAGGCGGGAGAGCGAACGAAAATTGCGGTATTCAGTCGCGACCGCGATGTTGATAGCGTGGGCGCGTGCGTGGGCATGAAGGGCATGCGCGTGCAATCGATCATCCGCGAGTTGCGCGGGGAAAAGATCGATATCATCGAATACTCGGATGACGCGGTTCAGTACGTCACGAAAGCATTGAGTCCCGCGAAGATTTCACGTGTAACGATTCTGGACTCGGCAGACAAACACATGGAAGTGGTTGTAGACGATCTGCAGCTTTCGCTCGCGATCGGCAAGCGGGGGCAAAACGTGCGGCTCGCGGCGAAACTGATCGACTGGAAGATCGATATCAAGAGTGAAGAAGAGAAGCGCAGAGAATTGGAGGCGCGCATGGCGGATATGGTCATCACTGGAGCGCCGGTGTCGGTCCTCATCGATCACGGGTTGGAAGAGGA
>JAFAQG010000659.1 GCA_019246575.1 Acidobacteriaceae bacterium | reverse complement strand
ACACGAGATCGGGCGCGGGCCACATTTTCTTGCCGTCTTCGATCAGTTGTTCGTTTGAAGGAAAGAGTTTCGTGACGGTGTTGCCGTTTTCGGTGCGGACTTCGACCCACTGCTCGAGGGTGGGGATCTTCTTCTGTTTCTTTTTATTGTTTTGGCCTTGGAAGAGAGCGGCGGCGGGAGATTCGAGCGCGGCGGGTGCTTTCTGTTTGCCGGGTTTTTTGGAAGCGCCTTCGGCTTTGGGTTCAGGTGACGCGGGCTTTTGCGCCGCGCGTTCGTGTTTGAGGGCGAGTTCGGCTTGCTGCACTTCGATGCGTTGCATGGCGAGGGCTTCGCGGGTGCGGCTGTTGCGTAGGGCTTCGAGTTGCGAGAAGAACTTGTGGAAGCGGCGCTCGGCGGTGGTGAGATAGCCGGTGAAGACCTGCAAACGCTTGTGCTGTTCGGGGGTCCAGTCCATCGCGTTTGGTTGTTCGGCGTAGATGGACTGCTCGGCCTGGTGGTAGCGGCGGCGCTGGCGAACTAACAACCAGTGCGCGGTGGCGACTTCGCGCACCAGCATCATGGCGGGGCCGGTCGTGGGATTGTAATCGTCGAGCCACATCTGGAAGACTGCTTGCTGCTCTTGCGGGTCTTCGTTGGGGAGGAGCATGCCGGAGATCATGGAAAGAATTTCCCCTCCCTCGCGGTCGGGGCTCTGAACTCAATGCGAGTGTGGCGCGCGGGGCGAGCGGAGGAGGGCTAGAACGGACGGAAGTGGATGAGGGGAGGGGAGATAGAAATTGGGGTCGAAATGTGATCGAAGGAAACCGCTTGCTCACACGCGCGGCTCAGAAAAAAACCGCTTGCTCACGCGCGCGGCTCAGATTTATAAATTTCAGTGAGTTAGGGGGATTTTGCGAAACGAACTAGCGGGCTAACAGCCGTTCGACGTGTTTGGCAAGAATGTCGACTTCGATGTTGACACGCGCTCCGGGCCGGTAGGTGTGAAGATTTGTGTTCTCGTATGTGTGGGGGATGATGGTGAAGCCGACGAGGTCGCCTGAGACTTCGGCAACGGTGAGGCTGACGCCGTCCACGGCAAGCGAGCCTTTGCTCACGATATATCGTGCGAGTTCGTCTGGAACACGAATGCGCAGCCACCAGTTACTGCTGCCGAGCGGATCGAGGGACAGGATTTCCGCCGTGGCATCGACATGACCTAAGACAAAGTGGCCGTCCAGACGGCTATCTGCGCGCAGCGGCCGTTCGAGGTTCACAACTGACCCCGGTTTCAAGTCACCCAGATTCGTGCGTTTCAGGGTCTCAGGGGCGAGATCGGCCGAAAAGCGATCCACCTCTAATGTGACGGCGGTCAGGCAGACGCCGTTCACGGCGATACTGACGCCCGCAACGGCATCGTGCAAGATTGCCGGGCAGAGGATTGTGAGTCGCGCTCCAGTATCCTTTGGTTCGAAGTTAGCGACGCGCCCAAGCGCTTGAACGATACCCGTGAACATCAGGAGTTTTTGACGATATAGGCTTCGACGGCAAACTCGTTGCTGGAAACGGAGTGAACGGTTAAACGCTCGAGTTGGATGGCATCGACACGGCGGAGGCGTCCTTTTCCGCCCGCGACCGGAAGACTTTCCAAGCCGCCCAGAATCTTGGGCGCGTAATAGAACAGAATTTTGTCGGCGAGCTGCGCATCGAGCATGGTTCCGTTGACTTTGCTGCCGGCCTCAACCATGAGCGACAGATAGCGTTCGCCGGCGAGATAATCGATGAGCTTCTTTGGATCTGTCCGGCCGCCCGGGCCATCGGCGATGAGCACGCGAATGCCTGCGTTTTCGAGCGCTTTGCGGCGTTCCGAGGAGGCGGCGGAGGTACCGACAATCAGGACATCGCCGTTTGCGCTCTTGATCATTTTCGATTCGAGCGGAATGCGAAGCTGCGAATCGAGCACGATGCGGAGCAAGGGCCGCGCGCGTTCCCTGGCGGAGCGATCCGTCAGCAAACAATCGTCCTGAAGCACGGTCCCGATACCGGTGAGAATGGCATCAGAAAGGTGCCGCACGTTCTGGACTTCGGCGCGCGCGATCTCGCTGGTGATCCATCCGAAATTGTCGCGAGGCGCGGCGATCTTGCCATCGAGGGTGAGGGCTGCCTTTATGGTTACAAGCGGCCGGCCCGTGGTCATGAAGTGGACGAACGGCTCGTTGAGGCGTTCAGCTTCGGCCGTTGAGGCCTGATCCAGTTCGACTCGAATGCCTGCATCGCGCAAACGTGCAAAGCCTTTGCCGCTTACGTGCGGGTTCGGATCGGGCATGGCGGCCACGACGCGCGAGACGCCGGCCCGAATGAGGGCCTCGACACAGGGACCGGTGCGCCCGGTATGGCAGCAGGGCTCGAGTGTGACGTACAACGTAGAGGCGCGGGCTGCGCCGGCGGCTTCGCGTAAGGCAATGACCTCGGCGTGATCGACACCGGCCCAGGTATGAAAGCCACGGCCGACAACGTTGCCATTGTGGACCACAACTGCGCCGACGGTTGGGTTAGGGCTGGTGAGCCCGAGGCCACGCCTGGCCAGAGACAAGGCTTCGCGCATGTAGGGAGGGGGCATGTTAGCCAAGGCAGAAGCCAGAAGCCAGAATACAGAAGATGGAAGCCGGCGAGCTGATCCTAAGTCGCACTAATCGAAGAGGGATTGGACGAACTTGTCGGGCTCGAAGGGGAGCAGGTCGTCGATTTTTTCACCCACACCGATGAAACGGATGGGCAGGTTCAACTCTTGTGCAATGGCGACCACAACGCCGCCCTTGGCTGTGCCATCGAGCTTGGTAAGGATGATGCCGGTGACCCCGGCAGACTCGGTGAATTTGCGCGCCTGCTCGAGACCGTTCTGGCCCGTGGTGGCATCGAGCACCAGCCAAACCTCGTGAGGCGAACCGGGCACGACACGCCGACAGGTACGGCGCATCTTCTCAAGCTCTGCCA
>JAFAQG010000543.1 GCA_019246575.1 Acidobacteriaceae bacterium | reverse complement strand
CAGTATTCATGCCGGGCTTTGAACGAAGAAAGTCGAGTGTAGGGTCCGGTACTTATCATTTCACATCCAGGCTTTCCAGGTAGGTCGATATGTCTTTCACCCTCGCGTTCATCCATACCAGCCCGATGCTTGTGCCTTCATTTACGGCGCTAGCGCGTAAAGAGCTCGAAGGCGTGAAGATCTTCCACATGGTGGACGAGAGCCTCATTCAGAACACTATCGCATCGGGTCACCTCAGCAACACGACCATTCGGCGGCTGGTGCATATGATCGGCTCGGCACATGAAGGGGGCGCGGACGCCGTAATGGTGACTTGTTCATCGATCGGAGCAGCGATACCTGTCGCTCGGAGCATGTATGATTTCCCGATTTTGCGAGTGGATGAACCGATGGCGGAGAAAGCAGTCACTTCGGCGGAACGAATCGGTGTGGCGGCCACACTGAAGACGACGCTCGAGCCGACGGTCAGGCTGCTCAAAGAAAAGGCGGCGGAACAGCAGCGGCACGTTCAAGTAACCGAATGCTTATGCTCGGGGGCGTTCGAAAAAGTTCTCGCGGGAGATACCGAGGGGCATGACCGCATTGTGTCGGAAGCGCTAAGATCATTAGCCGAAAAAGTGGATACCGTCGTGCTCGCGCAGGCCTCCATGGCGCGCGTTGTCGAGCAATTGCCTCCTGACATTCTCCGGATTCCGGTGTTATCAAGCCCGCAATTAGCGGTTCAACAAGCACGCGAGTTACTGAGTGGAAGGCCGGCTCGTTGAAGAAAAGAACCGGTGTATTACTGTTACTGATTGCACTTGCGATCATCACGTTTCTCGACAGGTTGTGTATTTCGGTCGCGGGCCCGCGCATGCAGGACGAGCTTCATATCGATCCGGCACGGTGGGGCTGGATCCTGGGAGCATTCGTGCTCTCCTACGGAGTTTTCGAGATCCCCACTGGGGCGCTGGGAGATCGATTAGGCCAGCGGCGTGTTTTGGCGCGCATCGTGCTGTGGTGGTCGGTGTTTACTTCATTGACCGGAGCGTCACGAACATTTTGGCAGTTGCTTGCCACAAGATTTTTGTTCGGAGTTGGCGAGGCCGGCGCGTATCCCAACGCCTCCGGAGTTATTGCGCGCTGGTTCCCGCCCACTGAACGAGCACGTGCGCAAGGGTTTGTGTGGGCGGCGAGCCGTTTAGGCGGGGCATTGTCACCGATATTAGTGGTCCCGCTGCTCGGGGTTGTTGGATGGCGGATGACGTTCGTGATCTTCGGAGCCATAGGAGTTGTTTGGGTCGTTGTATGGCGGAGGTTTTATCGGGACGCGTTAGCGCCAGTGGACACTCCTTCGCATACCGATATTCCGTGGGGCCTCATTCTGCGGAGCTCTCAAGTTTGGCTCATCTTTGTAACCTACGGCTGTTACGCATGGGGTTCTTGGTTCTATATGGCATGGCTGCCGACCTATCTGGTGCGCGGCGCAGGATTCTCCGAATCTGAAATGGGAATTTTTTCCTCCTTTCCATTCGTGCTGGGTGTCGCGGGCAATGTAACAGGTGGTTTCCTAAGTGATCGTTTGGTTCGGAAGTATGGTCTGAAAATCGGCCGCCGCGCTGTTGCGTGCAGTAGCCTAGCGACGTCCTCCCTACTCATTGCAGGCATGGCGGCAGTGAGGAATAAGACTGCGATTGTGGTGCTCTGCTCACTCGGGTTCGGCGTTATGGATCTGATGCTGCCGGCGGCATGGGCGGTCTGCCTTGACATCGGGCATGAGTATTCAGGAGTTGTCACTGGCATTATGAATAGCTCGGGTCAACTGGGGGGATTTCTATGTACGGTGCTGTTCGGGTACGTAATACGCGCGAGCGGAAGTTACACGATCCCCTTATTTACAATTGCGGGCATGGTAATGACAAGCGCCATGCTGTTCTCACGCATCGATCCGACGCAGGCCCTTACTCGAACAGAAGTGTGCGCCGCTTAGCCGGGCTTGCCTTCGAGAACGGAGCGAAAGAAATCTTCACCACCTACTTGTCCACCTTTAAGGACCAGTTCGAGGCCGCGAAGATTTGGATCATGACTGTGCGCCTCACAAAGGGGCGCCCCAGGCGTAAGTGGACCCCGGACGGTTAGAGCATAGATTCCGAGCTGCTGGCCCGCATGGCTCGATGTGTCACCGCCGGCGATGATGGCCCGGCGCACACCGGAGCGCAGCAGGAGGTCTCGAAGCAGACGGCCCAACTCCGAGCCTAACGGCTCGCCACCTGCAGCGTCGACGCACTCGCTCGGCCCGAGTGCGGTGTAAATAACAACACTGCGCCCGGCCTGCAGTGCTGTAAGTGCCGCGTCCATAGTAGCCGCGGCTGCGGGCCCGATTAGAGCTGGGTCGATCCGAAACCCGGTAAACCCATTCGCAAGAGACCAGCGAATCTGGCTTTCCGTTACGGGCGAGCAGCTGCCGGAAAACACAATCAGACGATCCGTCCGCGTTGCCTGCGACGGCGTGGCAGTCGCGCTCAGCAGGCCCATAGATCGCCAGTGACTCGCCAAGCCGTGCGTAAAACCGGAGCTTGCAATCACGAACGGCGCTCGCCTACGGCGGGCCCAAACCAGGGCGCTGCTTTTCTCAACAGATTGCTCGGACATTCCATCGAAGAGCACGCCGTGCGGGTGCTCGCGGAGCAGTGCATCGAGCCGCGCACCGGCATCCTGTGCCTCGAGAGAACGGATATCAAATGACCGGAGGCTGCGGGTGGTCTGATTTCCGAGATGCAATCGCAAATCGCTTTCACGCATCGGCGTAACCGGATGGCGGCTCATCGTCGGATGGCGATCGATGCGATAGACACACTGGCCCGCCGCCGCGAACAGGTTTGCAAAGGCGACGTAACGCTTCAGGCGCGGAGCGGCCGCAAACACAGGTACGAATTCAGACTCGAAAACTTCCGCGCCGATGTCCAGCGCACGGCCGATGCTGCCAATCTGCGGAGAGCTGTCGAAAGTGGAACAGACTTTGTACTGACATATTTGTCCGCCGATCTCTTTCAGGCGACGAAATACCGCGGGCAAGGTGGCACACATCCATTCGGGCGAGCGACTACGGCTTTCGCCAGCAACGCCGATCGCCTGACAATGTCCGAATTGCCGGAGCATCGCGTCGTCCGGCAGCTTGAAGAAGAGCACACTCGCGACGCCATTGATTGCGAGCGCCTCGAGTGCGTCTGTGGACCCTGTGAAGTCGTCGCCGTAAAACGTGAAGATCGGCGTCTGCTGATCGGAGGCCATTCAGGCAGCGAATTTTTCGAGGGCAGTTCTTAGTTCCGGCCGCGTTGCTGCGTAATCAGTAAGTGGCACACCGGTTACGGCGGCTTCCCACGCTTGTTGCAGACTCCGCACACCCGCCGCTTCACCCTGCGGATGCGCCATGATGCCGCCTCCTGCAGCAAAAATAAGATCGGTTGTGTGGAGCGCAGCATATGTGGCCGGGGCCTGTTTCGCAGACTGGCCAGACGAAAAAACGGGCATGACTTCACAGCCCTTTGCCGGCGCCGGAAACATCGGGGTCAAACACTCGCGCGCGGACGCAATGACGGAACCGTCGGTTTCGCAGAACTTATTCTGAAGACCGTTGACGTGAAGGTGATCGACGCCGACGAGACGCCAAAGTTTCTGATACGCGATGTAACTCATCCCGATCGCGGGGGAGCGACTGTAAATGCCCCATCCGTTCCGGTGTCCATGAATGGCGAGAGCACAGTGACGTCTCAGCGCGTTCACAGCAGGCATCCCTACACTGTTGAGGCTAACCATCACGCACGTTCCGCCGAGAGATCGCACCCGCTCGTGGCGCTCGAGCATTTCATCGATCTCACCGGTGATATTGATCGCGTACATGACCTTTTTGCCAGTCTTTTCAGCGTTTCCATTAATCACACGCATGACGGCCTCGGCGCGTTTCCGAAACGGGCAATGCGGGCCATCGGCTTGTAACTCGTCATCCTTGATGAAATCAATTCCGGCTTCAGCAAGCCGAGCAACCAGGTCCGCCGTTGCTTGGGGCGACAATCCGACGCTCGGTTTGATAATTGTGCCGATCAACGGGCGATCGTAGACACTCGAAAGAGTTCGTGTGCCGCTTACCCCAAACTGCGGTCCAAAATAGCGGTCGAGAAATACTGACGGGAAAGTAACATCCATCAGGCGAAGCCCGGAAAACGGCTTCAGCTCGAAAAGATTTCCGGCTATCGTACTTACTACATTCGGGAGCGACAAGCCCATGTTAGAGAGCGACCAGGAGAGCGTGAGTTCCGCGCGGCAGTACCGTGTAGACGCAGTTACTCCTTTCGGCAGTCCAGCGCCGGGCAAAGATGGTTCACTTACAGAGTCAAGTTCGGCGATCTGCTCCACACGTGCGGCGTGGTGTTCCCGCAATTCATCGGTTTCTCCGGGCACGCGCGTAAACGTTCCGGTCGATTGCTCACCCGCCATCGTTTCCGCTGCGTACTCCAAGGGAAACGCAGTCTCAATCCAGTAGCGTGCGTACAATCTTTCGTCCATATTGCAATATTCTCAGGAAAGTTCAAACGCGACGGTATATGGAGAGGGTTGCTGCCGCAAAGGCGCGATGTGAAGGGCGCTCGAGTCGAGCGACCACTCAACCCTTTCATCGGATCCGAGCAGGCGAATATGCGAGATCTTCTTCGTCCACAAGCCTGCGGTCTGGGCGAGTGATCGGACCGTGATGCTCGATTGTGGTGAACCCAAGCAAAAGATGAAGAGTTTGCCTTCTTTCGACGTAAAGCGGAGGGTGTCAGCCGTAAATGGCTTCATTTTGCGCTCATCTATGTCCTTGGTTGCCGCCGTCGAGGGTCCTTCGCCAAACACTTTCCAGGGGCGAGTTGCAAAAATCGCTTCTGCGTGAATTCGCATCCATTTCGTGATCTCGTCGAGAATGCTCTCCTCCTTTGAATCTAACGTTCCGTCGGGCTGAAGTGGAAAGTTCAACAACATATTTCCGTTCTTACTTACAATGTCGACGAGTTGATGGGTTACTTGGGCGGGCGTTTTGTACGGAAATCCATCAAAGTAAAACCACTGCCCGATACACGTGTCGGTCTGCCACGGCGTCGGGTGTATATCCGGCACCATTCCGCGTTCTACTTCCAGCGTGCAGGCGCCTTCTTCATAATCGCCGTAAATTCTCGGCTTCACATTGTGGTTTTTCAGAGTGTAAACACCTTCCAGCCGCCCAGCGTGCCACGCTATGTTCGCGTTATAGTAATGCGAAATCAGATCCAGGCCGACTTGGTCGAATGCGCCGCCATCCGTGTATACGAGATCGGGGCGGTGCTGATCGATAAGATCCTTGATGCGGCTGAGCCATTGCTGCTTCCAGTGTTCGGTGGCATTGACCGGATAAGATGCCATGTCGCCGGGATGGGGAGGCAAGTAGAGATCCTGATATTTCGGATCATTGCCGTCATACGGTACTCCGGCCATTGGGCCTGTCTTATCGGAATTTTTGTTGACGTTGAACCAATTCCAAGTCCAGCCGAGATGCTCGGTTACTCCGAAACGCAAGCCGTTCCGTCGCGCGACATCGCGCCAGGTACCCACTACGTCCCTTTTGGGGCCAAAATTAACGGCATTCCAGCGATGATGTTTCGAGTTCCAGCAATCGAAGTTATCGCAGTGTACTCCTAAGGCTACGAAATATTTTGCGCCAGCTCTTCTGTATCGTGCGATTAGAGTTTCCGGTTCCCAGTGTTCGGCCTTCCACAGGGGGATGACATTTTTGTATCCGACTTTCGATGGATGACCGTAATGCTCAACGTGGAATTTATATTGCCGAGTATCTTGGATGTACATGTTGCGTGCATACCAATCACCTTGCCGTGGTGCGCCCTGAGGTCCCCAATGCGCCCAGATTCCGAATTTTGCTTCGGCGAACCATTCCGGGCACCGGTATTGCTTGAGAGATTCCCAGGTCGGCTGAAACAGTGGTTTCGAGCTTTGTCGCGCGGCAGCAGCTGCCGTTCCGAGTAAAGACAGCGCCGATCTCCTCGTAATGGGACGGCCGGTTCTAACCCGGTCACTTCGTTCCGGGCTGCGATTGCGCGGAGTGGAAGTCATATAGAGCGGCGCTTCACCATCAATAAATGCTCGCAGGCTAAAACGGTTTCGCCTCGCTGGTTGGTTGTCTCGCAGAGCTCGACCACAAGGCCATGGGCCGGCGACTTTGGGGCGTCGCGCTTGTCTGTGATCGTCACCTTGACGGTGAGTGTGTCGCCGATGAAGACGGGCCGGATAAACCGCAACCGGTCATAGCCGTACGAAAGCGCCTCCGGGTTGATCTCGCCAGCCGTCAATCCGACAGCAACACTGAAGATCAGGGTTCCATGTGCGATACGCTCCTGAAACA
>JAFAQG010000472.1 GCA_019246575.1 Acidobacteriaceae bacterium | reverse complement strand
CCCTTCCCGAATAGACCGGCCTATTCCCGGAATTGAGCGCAGCACCTTACGATGTGACGCCGCTTCGGTGTCGAGAAACCCGGCCTTGGACACGAAGCCGCCGCCCCAGCCTACGCATAGCAAGCAGCTTAGTGAAGAGCTCCGAGCCTCCTCGAGCTGCGCTTTCAGACGCTGAACCGTTTGGCCGAGCGCGCCCATACCGGTTACGTCGGCGTATCTTGCGTGGAGATTTAGCTGTGCCCCAGCAAATTCATTCGCACCGGCAACGAGCGACTCCAGACTCACGGGCGAGCGCCAGCCCAAATCGCGCCGAACGTGTTCACTTTCGACGAAAACGCGTTCTTCCCAATCGCCGCTGAAACTCGTCCCGGGTACGGCCATTTCGGCAAACGAGGGCGTGCTGTCCATCATGCGCTGCGGCGGCACGCTGCCTCGACCGGCAACCTTCCACGCCAGCTGAATTTTTCCGGCTTGCCGGGTGTCGAGTGAGGCGACGCGGCTCAGATAGATTTTGAAGGTGGATCGATCGACAGGCTCGCTGTCGCCCGCGGCCAGCATGCGAACCTGAGATGCGCCGGATGCAGCCTCAGCGCTTTCCGAAACACGCCGCGGAATGCGATCGCCTTCGAGCGACGCAGCCACACGCTCCATCGTCTCTGCGGACCACCGCGAGAACACCAGCCCAGTCCGCAAGGCCCCCTTAAGAGCTGATGCCGGAAGATAGGGACCGCGGTAATCAGCAGTGAACGTGGGTATAAACAGCGACTCCGAAGGTGCAGCGTTCCACACGGCGGTGCATTCCGGGTCTTCGAACGGGATGCGGCGCTGCGAAAAGTTTTGCGCGAATCCACCCCACGAGGCGAAATCCAGTTTCGTTGCCTTTCGCAGTTGAGTCAAATAGCCTTCGAGGCGCGGCCCGCGCGAGAGTAGCCGGAAGATCCGCGCCTGGTCGAGCACATTCACCTGGTCTTTCCACACCATGTAATCGACAGGCGAGAGTTCTCGTCCGCCACCCGCCAATACGGGCGTAAGCGCCGTCGCTTTATATTTCATCGCTCGCTTCGGTGCTCGGGGGGTGATCCGGCTCCTGCCCATCCGCCGCAGGACTTAACTGCTCAATCGCTGCTGAAGTGGTTCCAGCTTCAGCGTCTTCGTCCGGCGAGGCTTGCTGCGGCTGTTCCGCCGGACACGGCTTTGGCTCGGGGGCTTCGACCTCTGAGGGCGCCTGTACAAGAGTCTGGTCAAGGGCAGTTTCGACGCGCGGAAGCAATACCGACACCGCAAAACCCGAGCGATATGCAGGGTGCGGGAAACCGTCGGGCGCGGTATGCACCGCCGCTCCTACGGGGTCCACAACCGCTGCCACGACCGACGCCTCAGAAATCATTCGCAATTTCTTCTTGTCACTTCCTGAGCCGTCTACGCGCCCGCCCCGGACTCGTAATTGGTATTCGCCTCCACTCCAATCAATGCGGTCGGCCTTCGACGGACAAAAGAGCGATAACAACCAGTAGAGGCCCGGTTCGCTCGAACTGTGCGGGTCACCCCCACGCTCCGCGACGCGTTTGAGCTTGGGAATGAGCAGTTCAGGCCACGCGCCACGTTGAAATTCGGGCGTCTCGGTCTGTCCCCATCCCCGACGGCGGCGGCCTCCAAATCCGGTATCGCCGAGGAGCCGGAAGGCCGCTTCAACGCGACCGCTCCAAGTCGATTCCGCATTCTCGTCTCGGAACCGAACAACACCCCACAACCCGGCGCCGGGCTCAAAGTCGATGCACGCGGCGGTATTCGGAGCACCGGATCGGCCTGTAATGCGATCGACTGCCGCGCTCGTTCGGGCAGAGACGCGGAAAGGACTTGAACTGGGCCGGTCACGCCGCAAAAGGCATCCGCTCTCCGCATCCGGAATCCACTGGTCTGCCAAAACTTTTTGCCCGGTCACAATGGATTCGATCAGGGTTAATGGGACGAATCGAGCAGCGCTCCATCGCATCTTTGCGAAGAACACCGGACTCGGTGTAGTTACAACTGATGCTGGCGGCGGCCACAGATTGAGCGGTGGCGGTGCGAACAGCGTATCGCCTTGGAAAGGAAATAAAGAAGTAAACGCCGCCGCGGGCGATTCTTCGCCCGCCGTTGCCGACAGCCACTCGGGCAAGAACCCAAGCTGCCCCGTGGCAAGCGTCACCGCAGAATACAGCGAATCGCTGCCGTACAAACTGTTGACCTGATCGCGCCCGGCATCGCGTGCCCCGAACGCCCAGGGTCCCGCAGCTTTCAGGCGAATCAATAAAGCAGGACTCATCCTTACGTGAGCTTGTCGGCGAACTCCTCCGAACTCGCCAATTTCTGCAATCCCGCGACGTCGGCCGCCGAAAGAAGACTGCTTTCCTCTGCGGCCTTGCTGTAATAATCTCTACTGCGCCAAGTCATGCTCACATTGCTGAATGCGATACGGCCGTTGCCGCGGCTCCCGCCACCGCCCAACGCGTCGTCTTCGAGCAAGCGCAATGCTTCCGCAATTCTTGCCAGAAGCGGCTTGTCTTCCGGACACAGCACATCCAGGATCATTCGGAACCGGAATCGCGCACCGGCGGGAACGCGTTCCAGAGTTCGGGGATTCGCCTGCGATGTGATGCGATCTACTGCGTTCTCGCTCTTAACTTCGGTCAGTTCGTCATCGAGATTTTCCCGCATCTGCGGGGTGATGCTATCCATGATGAGCGGCGCGTCATAGACGGTCAACCGCGCCGGACTTGCGGTGGCCCCGTCGCTCGATTCGCCGCTCACTCTCTCCATACGACCAGGTGTGCGGCCGAAGAGGATGCATACTTCATCATCCGGACGATCGCTCTGATGGATACGAACCTCCTGGCCTCGCCGCTTCGATAAGTACACCAGTTCGCCCGGTACCGCAAGCCCTAGCGTCTGCTCGAGTAACGAACGCAGCCTTCCACGCAGAGTGCTACCCGGAATGTATGGGATTCCAAATGCATCTTTGATAACTGGATTATCCGCACCGCCGATTTCGAGCGAGCCCTTCCCCGCCCCGATGTGCAGCCCGGTCTGGCATTGAATCTCGCCTTCCAGAATGAGTTTTCCGAGAAACGTCAGTTCAGTAGTAGCCGTATGTGCGCTCATACATGGTGTCCTGGTAAATGCTTGTTTGATCCGTGGAGTTACGCGTTTTCGCCTGAGTTTTCACGCTCTCGTAAACTCCTACTCGTTATACGCAACGATGGCTTCAAACAGATCGCGGAAGCGCTCGTAGCCGCGTATGTCGTTTTTGCGTGTAACCTGCAGCAGTAAGCGCTCGAGCGCATCCAGACTCCGCAACGAATGCCGCGCGATGGTATAGGCCAGGCGCGCGCGTACCATGACGAACTCGTGCTGCCGCTCGCTCTCCGGTGCACGCGTCGCTCGCCTCACTGCGTTATATAGACGGCGCAACTGGCTCTTTGTGCCCGAATCCATATCGCGCATCCGGCTCACCACGATGTGCGCTTGATTGTCCAGGTACAAGCTGTCCGCGATTAACTTATCGATGTCGATCTCCGGTGGACCCTCGCCGCGCCTTTCGCCTGGGCCCCGCGGCGGACCGCCGCGCTGCTCACGACCACGATCACCGCCTCGATCGCCTCCTCGATCCCCGCGACTCTCTGGCCCGCCTGGCCGCTCGCCTCCACGTGGACCGCCACCACCGCCGCGATTTTCACGACCTTGCCGGTTTTCTCCGCCCCGGCGTTCCTCTGCTTTCTTCTCTTCAACTTCAGCCATGTCGCTATGCCTTTCCGCTATTCATGCCAGCGAGCTTTGAATTACTCAGCTTCCCGCCGCAAGGCGAGCCCATTCCAATCCAATCCGCGCCGCCGGCCGCAGTTTCATCCCGGCCGTCTTTTTTCCGAGGAGATGATTGATAACAGTGTTCCGCAAAACCGCTGTTTCCTTTTTGTGGGGCTCGGGAATCACTTGTGAGATCCGCATGTAAGTGCGCCAGGGCTTGTCGGCCCGGGCAGACTTACCACGCCTGGTAGCCCGGGCCGAAAACGATTCGCGATACACGGATACAAGATCGTGAATTGAGTCCGGCGCAAACCCTAAATCGCGAACCAGGCGAACCAGGCTGGTCTTTAGTTCTTCCGCATCCGCCAGCCGCTTCCAGTCGATGCTTCTTCCAAACAGGCGGAAGGTCCCCGGTTCCGCCGCCTTGGCATTTCGAAGTTCGACCTCTGCCTGCTCGAAGACGGCCGCGATGGGCGCATCCCCATCGGGCGCAAGCGTGAGGGCGGTTGTGATCGACTTGGCTTCGATTCCGGCCTGCGATTGCAAATTCTGTTCCGCAAATTTGTCGAATAGGCGATGCATCTCGCGCCCGATAGCAATCAGAGCATCCCATGAGCCGGCTAACCCAAAGTCATCCCCGCCCCGGTACACTATGCTCACCTTTCGCCAGAACTCGGGCAACGTGCACAGAACCGAAAGCTCACCCGAAAAGAACTCCTTGAAAAGCACCGACAAATGGATGTGCTCTTCGATTGAAGACGAGTGCCGTAAACGAACACCAAACTGATCTACATCTCCGCGCAAGACGCCCCAACTCGGCGCACCGTCCGCGCGCTCGGCGAGCTCAGCCGGCTCGGCCGCCTGCGTACCGGCATCGTTCATCGCGAACCGCCGAGGGAAAACTATGGCGTCCTCGTCGGTTCCCGATTGGTCCCTCAACGGCCACGAGTACTCCCCTCCGTCGCACAATAACTGCGCCGGGTGCTCAGCAGACCAGCCCACGCGCGAAGCAAACGGCAGTTTCTGTCCAAAGCTTCCGAAGTAGGAGTCGAGATCGTTGTCCGGTGCGCCGTCCCATAAAGGCGCGAAGAAAGCGGCAACATCGGT
>JAFAQG010000320.1 GCA_019246575.1 Acidobacteriaceae bacterium | reverse complement strand
CGTCCGCTCCGTCGCTCATCCAAATACGGATATTCCGTTTCGGCAGCTTACGAACCATGAACGGATAGAGATTGCCGCCGTCGACTTTCTCGTCCGGACGCCACTGGATTGAGGTATAACTTCCAATTGCGGAATGCACGCGGCTGAACTTATCCGGCATAAACCAGGCCGCGTTCAACGAGCAGATCCCGCCCGAAGATTCGCCGGCAATTCCACGGCTGTAGCCATCCTGCCGTAACTTATAGCTCTTCTCGACTTCGGGAAAGACCTCTTGCAGTAAGAAGCGGTCGTACCGGTCACTTACTGTGTCGTACTCGATGGATCGCATCGGCTTGCCATCGGGCGAGATGCCCGGCGCGATCAAAATATGAATCACCGGCGGAATCAGCTTCTGTGCAATCAAATTCTCGGTTACGGTAAACAGCCGCAAGCGCGACAGATCACCTGCAACTAATCCCTGCCCATCCTGCCAGATCATGAGCGGCGCAGGGACGCTCGGATCCACCCCTGGAGAAGCGTAAATCCAGTAACTCGCTTTCATCCCGTCGTAGATCTTACTTGTGATGGTGTGCTTTTCACTGAGCTTGCCTTTCGGCACGCCGGGTTTGGGATACGAATCGGGATTATAGCCGGGGACATCCGATCGATTTCCAAACGGCTTGGCGTCCGCATAAAACTGGTATGCGTGCGTGACGCCTACACGCATCTTCACCAGCCGCATCCAAAAACGAGATCCCTCGATCTTGCTCATCGCGAGCGGCGGTTGTTGATCGATAGAAAGTCCGGCTTCGGACACAGCGGCCGGCCCGGTATTTGGTGCACCGAAATCGGTGACGAAAAGGTAATCCTCGCCCCAGACTGCAACGCCGCCATGCTGTCCGAGTGTTTTGCCGACGAGTTCGGCTAAGCCTGCATGCGCCGGCTGCCTTGCTGTCTCTATGAGTTGTTCGAGGGGATGGACTTGAGCGCGCGCCGTGAGTGACACGGCGGCTAGCGATACGGCGATCGCGATCGATCTCATCGCCTTCGCTCTAGGTCAACTCGCTCAAAAAATTTAGACGCCCTTCGCTATCGCCAAGTCTATCTGTCGGCACGTCCATGCCGTTCAGCATCGTGAGATACAGATTCGCAACCGGCGTCGGCGAAGCGCAGCGCACGTGCCGTCCTGGCCGGAACACGCGCGTTCCACCGGCCAGCAGCACAGGCAGATTGTCATGATTGTGCCGGTTGCCGTCGCTAATGCCGCTGCCATAAACGATCATGGTGTGATCGAGCAGCGTGCCATCGCCGTCGGGCGCGGACCTCAGCTTATTCAGGAAGTACGCGAACTGCTCCATGTGATAGCGATTGATCTTCGCGACCTTATCCATTAACGCCGGATCATTGCGATGATGCGAGAGCCCGTGATGGCCTTCGGGCACTCCGATTTCGCGGTACGAGCGATTACTTCCCTCGCGCGCCAGCATGAACGTAGCAATGCGCGTCATGTCTGTCTGCAGCGCCAGGGTCAAAAGGTCGAACATCAACCGCGCGTGCTCGCAAAACTCGAGCGGTATGCCGTCGGGCTTGGCCATATTCGGCGCAGCTAGACTGTTTTCCGCAGCCTGCCTTTCGACCATCTGCACTTGCCGTTCGACTTCACGCACGGCTGTGAAATACTCGTCCAACTTTCTGCGGTCCGTCGCGCCCAGCCCACCTTCGAGCCGCCTGGTTTCATCGGCCACCAGATCGAGAATGCTCTGGTCATGGCGAGCCTTGCGGGCCCGCGCCACCGGATTCGCGGCATCCTCGTCGGTTCCGAACAGCCGTTCGAACACAACGCGAGGATTCACTTCCGGCGGATTGGGTACCGTTGGCGTGCGCCACGAGATGCTGTTGACGTAGGCGCAACTATAACCGGAATCGCAATTTCCCGCGAGGTGCCCGTCTTCGCAGCCGAGCTCGAGCGATGGCAGGCGCGTGGCTGTACCAATCTTCTGGGCGGCAACCTGATCAACCGAGATTCCGACTTCGATATCCGAACCCGCCGTCTTCTTCGGGTGCACGCCGGTGAGAAAACTGGCGGATGCGCGCGCGTGATCGCCCGGACCATCGCCGAGCGCCATGCCGTTGTGATCCATCAACCCGGTGAGCACGAGAATGTCGTCCTGCACCGGCGCAAGCGGCTCGAGCACCTGCGGCAGCGTGAACGTTCTACCGACTGCTTCGGGCGTCCAGTTGCGCATGTCAACGCCGTTCGGGACATAGACGAACGCCATGCGGGTGGGTGAAATCTTCTGTGCGACGGCGGTGGCGCGAAGAGCGGGAACCATGGCGTCAAGCATCGGCAATGCAACCGCCGCACCCGCTCCGCGCAGCAGAGCCCGCCGCGATATGCGCTTTTGTGTGATGATCATTTCTCCCCTCCTCGCGTCCCTCTTCCC
The DNA here is from genome assembly GCA_019246575.1 of Acidobacteriaceae bacterium. The sequence continues at coordinate 7,895 of JAFAQG010000320.1, read as the reverse complement.
ATCAGAAATTCCGGGCTGTCCACGATCCCTCTTATTAACGTTGAAAACCGGTAATTGTTGACGGCGAGCGCAGCCACAATCTGTTTCATTGCGGGCCTGTCGTACGCCTCCAACCCGCGGCCCAGTGCATAGGTCATCATCTTTTCTGTCAGACACTCGGCAAATTTGTCGCGATCCGATGCGAGGATCTCTTTCAACTCTGCGGGTCCGTTGAACGGGCGGCCGTTTGGTAGGCTGCCGCTCGCATCCACAGTCTGTCCGGCATCCTGTGTTCGCCAATGCCCGATGGCATCATAGTTCTCCAGGGCAAAGCCCAGTGGGTCCATCCTACTGTGGCAACCGGCGCACATCGGCTCTGCGCGATGTTTTTCCATCTGCTGGCGCATGGTTCCGCTCACAATTCCGTTCTTGCTGTCGATAGATCCGACGCCCGGAGGTGGTGGCGGCGGTGGCGCATTCAGAGCATTCTCCAAGATCCATTTTCCCCGCAGCACGGGAGAAGTGCGCGTTGGGTAGGAGGTCACTGTGAGCACGCTGGCCTGCGTCAAAACTCCGCTACGCTCCGTGCCGTCGAGACTCACAAGGCGGAACTTCTCGCCCTTGATGCCGGGGATGCCGTAGAAATCCGCCAGACGCTCGTTCAGGAACGTGTATTTGCCATCAATGAAATCGAGAATGCTGCGGTCATCGTGAACGATGTAGCTGACGAAAAGCCGAGTCTCGGTGTACATTGCTTGCCGGAGTTGCTCGTCGAAATCGGGAAACTGATCCGGATCGGGACTGACGCTATCCAGATTGCGCAGCTCGAGCCATTGCCCGGCGAAGTTGTCCACCAAGGCACCCGATTTCGGGTCCTGCAACATGCGGCTGACTTCGGCGTGCAGCACATCTGGTTTCGAAAGCCGGTGCTCGCCGGCAATTTGAAGCAGCGGCTCGTCGGGCATGCTGCTCCACAGAAAGTAAGACAGCCTAGACGCAAGCTCGAAATCGTCGATCCGGTGAACGGCCGAGGGATCGTTTGGATTCGGATCGTTCTCAATCCGATACAGGAAATGCGGCGAAACAAGAACAGCCTCCACGCCCAAGCGCATGGCCTGCTCGAACCCGAGCCCGTCCTTTTGCGCCGTTGCGACTATGCCGGTGAGCTGTGCGATTTGCACGTCCGTGACGGGCCGGCGATAGGCAAGCCGGGCAAGATGCGCCAAGTCTGTACGAGCACAGGCCGCAGTATGATGTCCGGGCGCGTGGCCACAAACGAAAACTCGTTTGTAACTCTCGGGCAGCGGCGGTGGGAGCGCATGAAACGGCCCCCGGATTTCGAGCGCGTCCAGATACGTGGGCGGATTCGCAAGGGCCCTCTGCCTCTCGATTTCCTTCCTGTCTGCGGGATGCAGGGCCAGCTGTTTTTGGAAGTCGGCCTCTTCTTTTGCCTCAATGCGTTGCGCGTTCGCAATCTCTTCCGGACTCGGATCGCGCCGCGTTAGAACCGCCCGGAACACACGCCGGCCATACGGCAAATGCTGCTGAATCTCATACGACCGCGGTTTCTCGATCTCGACCAGAACATCGCTGGTCTGCACTTCGATGCCGTCGAGTTCCAAAGCGATCCTGAACGCCTCTTTGCGGCCTGCGACGCTTGCGCGTAAGCGATAATCACCCTCGGCGGGCAAGTCGAATGCGTGCTCAAGGATAAGCCGCTTCTCTTTCGGACGGTGCTCTGGGGAAAAGCGCGTCTGAGTCGGTTTCGGCACGGCGCTCGACACCGGGATGGCTTCGGAAGCAATCCTGTTAGCAGCCATCAAGTACTTTTCCATCAGCGTCGGCGATACCGAGAGCACGTCGCCGATATTGTCGAATCCGTATCCGGAGTCGTCGGCCGGGAAGTCGGCTGCGGGTTTGAAGTTCACCGCTAACAAATCGCGGACGGTGTTGTTGTACTCGACCCGATTCAGCCGGTGTGCGGTGAGATGGCCTGGATCCGGCTTCATTCCGCGATCGGCTTCCGCGAATCGAGCTTCGATCCAATTTGTCAGGGCGTCGACCTGCTCCGGCTTCGGTCGCGGCAATCCTTTGGGCGGCATCTCACCCGCGCGTACACGCTCGATGACTCTCTCCCACACCGCGCGGTCGGCGAGCACGGAAGCGGCATCGTGATACTTCGTCAGCACCAAGCCGCCTGTCGTGAGTTGCTCGTTGTGGCAGGCCGCGCAGTTCTGTTTCACAAACGCTGCGACATTCTGATCAAACGCTGCTTGGTTTGCGGGGGGAGGGGGAGTGGCTGCGCGAGGCATGCCTGTCGAACCCGTTCCCAGAGCCAGTGCTAAGGCACAGCTCAGGGCTGCGGGAGACTTGCTGTTCCGTAGAATTTTCAAATCCAAGATTGGCAACCGAGGGCTTGTCGAGTGATGCCGCGAGCCGGGGCCAAGTTACCGGCTTCGGTGTATCTTCTCTATAAAACCACAGCCAAAGCGAGGCTTGCAAACGGGGTCAAGCAGCCCGCTCGCCACTCGCCCACCTCTCACGCCCTCGACCAGCGCGCACCGAGAGGCAACATGAATCTCACAGAAGCTGAACTCCCGAGCCGCTTGAGATCGTTTCTGGCGGGCGAAGTCGGATCGAGCTTGGCGGCGAGCTGGAATTCCGCGAGGGCCTCTGTCTTGCGGCCCTCCTTCTCTAAAACCTGACCCAGCCGCCAGTGCGCGGCCGCGAGGGAAGGCATTTTGTATTCGGGCCGTTGAGCCAGATACCGGCGGAAGTAGCGCTCAGACCGTTCCAGTTCGACGCTGCGCGCGAGGCAGAGTGCGGCTACCGCAAAATACGGCGTGGCATTGTCAGGAATGGCTTCTGACGCACTCGCGAGAGCACTCTCAACATCGGCCCACTTGCCTTCTGCGGCAAGCGCTCCAGCCAAGATGACGTATGCCTGAATGCGATTCGGATCAATTCGTAATGCTTCGCGGCATTGATTCTCGGCTTCCGCGTATTTCCTGAGCGTATCCGAGCGCAAATACTGGGCCAATCGCACGCGAGCATCGTAGCTCTCCGGGCGTGCCTTGACCGCCTTCCAATAGAGATCTTCGATTTGGCTCTGCGGTTTGTGCCGGTCGGTTGCAATCTCAACGAGAGCCAAGTACCCGGCAGCGGGATCGATTTGCACCATCTTTTCGGCGAGTTGCTGAGCCTTGCTCGTATCGCCGCCCCATATTGCGGGGGCATGCAGGTACATCATCAGCTGAAGCTGCAGGGCGTCGATGTTGTGGGGGTCGAGCGAGAGCGTAAGCTCCATCTCCCTCTTGCATCGCCGACCCATGGTGAATTGGTGAAGTCCTCCGGCCCGATCCGTGATGATCGCGAGCACATTGGCCTCTTGCGCGTGATAGCGCGCGCTTCGGGGATCGATTTTCACCTTTCTCTACAAAGCTCAGCGCTGCTTCGGGATCGTTCGCGGCCAGCTTAACCTTCGAGAGCAGGTAGAGAGCGTCGGCATCGTTCGGGTTGCTCTGTAGGCGGGCAGCGATAATCGGTTCCGCGCGCCTGAAGTGTCCTTGGTTGACGAGTTCATCGGGTGTAACGTTGGCGCAGGAGATTGCCAAAGCGCCCGCAAACAGCGGATACGCTGCGGTCAAGGTCTTGATTACGCAACGGCGCAGATGGCCGAGGGCGGGCATCAGCGCATTGTACGATGCTGTCCGGGAGTAACGCCAAGGCGACCTTGATTTGCGGGATTAGAAGCGGGCGCTCCAGGGGTCGAGTTTGGGGAGAGCGCCCGCCACTTACGGGGACTTACCACGTATTACGCACCACTGGCAAAAAAGTTTACGGGATCGGCGAAATTTTTTTTAATTTTCGTTAATCGAACATTCCTTCGAAAAGTGGAGAGCTCAAGTAGCGTTCGCCGGCATCCGGAAGTACCACAACTATAGTTTTCCCTGCCATCGCGGGTTCTTTCGCAACACGCACGGCGGCGCAGGCTGCTGCGCCGCAGGAAATGCCGCTCAACAGTCCCTCTTCGCGGGCCAAACGGCGAGCCATTTCGATCGACTCCTCGTTGCCTACTTGGACGACGCGGTCGACCATCGAAAGATCAAGAGTGTCGGGAATAAAGCCTGCGCCCAGCCCTTGGATTTTGTGCGGCCCAGGTTTCGGCTCCTGTTTTCTTAAGGTCTGCGTGATGACGGCGCTGCCGGCAGGCTCGACCGCGATCGAGATCAACGGATGCTTCTTTTCGCCTTTAATGTAGCGCGAAACGCCGGTAATCGTGCCGCCTGTCCCCACGCCGGACACCAAGACGTCGATATTGCCCTCGGTGTCCTCCCAGATCTCGGGTCCTGTCGTTTCGAAGTGGATGCGCGGGTTCGCTGGATTCTCGAACTGCTGGGGAATGAAATAGTGGTCGGGGTCGGATAAGCGTAACTGTTCGGCATTAGCGATTGCCCCCGCCATGCCGGTTGAGCCGTCGGTTAAAACCAGGTTGGCCCCGAGTGCTTTCAGCACCTTGCGCCGCTCGAGCGACATTGTGTCGGGCATCATCAGTGTCACGGTATAGCCCCGTGCTGCACCCACAAAGGCCAGAGCGATGCCCGTGTTCCCGCTGGTAGCCTCAACGATCTCCATGCCGGACCTGAGAACGCCGCGCTCTTCGGCATCCCAGATCATGGAAGCCCCGATACGGCACTTGACCGAGAATGCGGGGTTTCGGCCTTCTATCTTGGCGAGAACGGTTGCCTTTGCGCCATCGACTACCCGGTTTAACTTCACCAGCGGCGTCCGGCCGATACTGAACGAATTGTCTGCGAAAATCAATCGCTTCCTTTCAAATATCCCAGTTGGGGACGTATTCGGCGTGACGCTCCTGCCAGGTACGCGCCAGCTCGCCGAACGTGGTCTGGTCGAGCACGTCGGAAACCGCTGAATCGACACGGTTCCAGATCTCGGTAAAGGGATCGTCGGCGTGCGGTCTCGCGGTACTCTTTACATTTTCAACGGTCCTCAGGACTTCTCCCACCGTGATCGCGTCCGGCGAACGCGCCAGCAGATATCCGCCCTCTGCGCCGCGCCGCGAGTCCACGAATCCACTTTGCTTCAATCCGGCTAAGATCAGCTCCAGGAACTTTTGCGGGATCTTCTGGCGTTTTGCGATATCGGCAATCTTGACCGGGGGCATGGGCCCGGCCGATTGACGGTTTTGAAGGTATTGTGAAGCCAGATCGAAAACAGCCTTGAGCGCGTACTCGCTCTTGACCGATATGTTCATCCCTCGTCCACTATGATTCTAATCCGAGGTGGATAAACGGACATTTTCGATGTTGTAGCCCGGGAGGCCTTATTTTTTCTGAGCCGTAACATAGGGAATTAGCACTGTTTTGTGAGGGAGTATAAGTGTCCAGACAGCTTTTCGGAACGGACGGGATCCGCGGTGTCGCCGGGCAACCGCCTTTAGATGCCCGAACGGCACATGCGCTAGGTTTCGCCCTGGGAACGTGGGCCTGCCGCGAGCAGGCGCGCCCGACGGAAATTCCCGAGGTATTGATCGGAATGGACACCCGCGAAAGTGGACCGTGGTTGGCGGAACAGGTTGCGGGAGGGTTGGCCAGAGCAGGCGTAGGCGCAAGGTTTGCAGGGGTAATCACAACTCCGGGCGTTGCTTATCTCACTCGTACCGGCCCATTTGTGGCGGGCGTCATGATTTCGGCGTCGCACAACCCCTATCACGACAACGGGTTGAAGGTCATCAGCCATTCGGGTTACAAGCTGCCCGATGCGGTCGAACTCGAATTGGAAGGTTTGATAGGCGAGTGGCTCGCGCGCGAGGAACCGACCACGGCACGACGGCTTACGGTCGATCCAAACCTTGATCACCTGTACACGAACTATCTTGCTGAAACGGTGAGCGGAAATTTCCCGCTGCATGTCGTCATTGACTGCGCGAACGGATCTGCCACTGAGGTCGCTCCGCGTTTATTTCCGCGTTTGGGCGTGAAGGTCGAATGGCTGGCCAACTCACCCGACGGGCGCAACATCAATCTGAACTGCGGGTCGCTACATCTGGAGAGCTTACGGCAGCGGGTGCTCGAGACTCGCGCCGACCTCGGCATCGCTTTCGACGGCGATGCGGACCGGGCCTTGTTTGTATCTGGTTCGGGCAAAGTAGTGGACGGCGATGCAGTGCTGTACCTCGCTGGGACCGAACTGAAACGTAAGGGACGGTTAAACGGTAATGTGGTCGTCGCGACCGTAATGTCGAACCTCGGTCTCGAAAAAGCACTCGAATCGAACGGTATTGCGATGCTGCGCACGCCGGTCGGGGACAAGTATGTTCTTGAAGAGATGCTTCGCCGGGGCGCGGTTCTGGGCGGAGAGCAATCCGGTCACGTGATCTTCTCCGAATACGCAACGACTGGGGACGGCATCCTTACTGCTCTGCGGGTTCTTGAAATTATTCGGGATTCCGGTAAGTCGCTTGACGATCTGGCGGATGCTGTACGCACGTTCCCGCAGAAGCTGGTGAACGTGCGCGTGAAGCAGAAACGGCCCCTATCGGAATTGATCGCCGTTCAGGCGGAAATAGAAGCTGCGGAGCAAGAGTTCGCCGGCACGGGTCGTGTCGTGGTGCGTTTCTCGGGAACCGAACCGCTAGCGCGTGTGATGATCGAAGCCGGTTCCGACGAGCAGGTCGACAAATGGACCGGACGGATCGCAGATGCGATCCGGGCCGAGCTCGGTTCCGCAAATTAAATCGCACGGCAGCGGCTGCGCCGTGATACACTCTTTTCACCGCTAACACTGAGTCCGGCCGGCGCTCGTTGAGTGCGCGGCGGGGTCACATCCGAGACCGTTTTTCCCCCGGCTGCCCCGTCCTGCAGCGTGACAGGACGCAGATCGCAACCATGGAACGAGCCGCGCGGCTCATCAGAAACGCCAAGTATCGGCATGATCTGATCGCGGACGATGATATCGTCCGGGGAATTTGGCCCGCTGTTGTAGGCAAACCCATAGCTAGACACACGGGAAGGTTGCGCGTTGTTCGCGCCACACTCGTGGTCGAAGTCGAAGACGCAATCTGGCAGAGGCAACTGCACGCGCTTGGGCATCAGATCGTGGAGCGTCTGCAGAAGCTCATGGGTAGTGCACAGATTCAAGATGTTGAGTTCCGCGTCGGGGTTCCCGGCAGACCACCGCAGCGGGCGCAAAGTTCGCAATCCCGAGCTGTATTGACCGACTTCCAAGCCGGGGACGAAGCAGACATGATTCAAGATCCTGTGCTAAAGAAGGTATATCGACTTTCACGTAAGAGACTGAGCGCTTGAATCTCACAGACGACGAGGTGCGCTACGTCGCCGATTTGGCGAACCTGCGCTTATCTGAAGAAGAAATCCGCCGGATGTCGCATGACCTCGGCCAGATTCTCACGCACATGGAACAACTCAACGAGCTCGATACGACAGATGTTGCACCTATGGCGCAAGTGTTGTTCGAGGAAGACGAGATTGCACCGCTTCGCGAAGACGTTCCGCACCGGCCGCTAACGAACGACGAGGCGCTTGCGAACGCCGCCGCGAGCGGGGCTGGGTACTTTAAGGTGCCCAAGGTGATTGAGCGATGAGCGTCAACGGCGACATCGCGTCATTGACAATTCCTGCTATCCGCGAGGGACTTCTAAACAAGAAATTTTCCGCGACCGAGTTGGCGCAGTCGGCACTCGCTTTCGCTCAACAAGAGAACGGCGCGACCAACGCATACCTGACGTTTTCGCCGGAGCGCGCGCTGCGAGCGGCAGCCGAGGTGGACGCGAGGATCGCGAAAGACGAATACCCCGGTCTGATGGCCGGTGTCCCCGTCGGTATCAAAGACGTCATTGTGACGCAAGGCCTTCGCACAACCTGCGGATCTCAAAT
>JAFAQG010000999.1 GCA_019246575.1 Acidobacteriaceae bacterium | reverse complement strand
AAAAGATACTAGCTTACAGAACTACCAGTACTCGCCGGCGCCCGTGCGCGGTTTCGCCGCGCCTGTCGGCTTAAACAACCAGGCATTTGCGAGGCCTCTGTTTCATAGCTGATCATGGCGACGAAATCACGAATCGCAGCGGCATTTCAGGGCGAACTTGGAGCGTTTAGCCATCAGGCGGCCCAAAAACTTCTAGGCAGGCGAGTTCTGGCCGTACCTTGCGCCTCGTTTCGGGAGGTCTTCGAATCGCTCGATAAAGGAAAGGTCAGCCACGCCATCATTCCGATCGAGAACACATTGCACGGCAGCGTGCATGAAAACTACGACCATTTGGTCGAATGCGATTTCGCCATCAGGGGTGAAACAAGCGTGCGAATCTCACACCAGCTGATTACCATGCCGGGCGTGCGGTTTTCGGAGCTTCGCCAGGCCTTCTCGCATCCCGTCGCTCTCAACCAGTGCCGCCGGTTTTTTGAAAAGAACAGGCGGATCGAGCCGGTTCCGTTCTACGACACTGCCGGCAGCGTCAAGATGCTGCGCGAGCGACGGCCGCCGGCTGCCGCCGCCATCGCGTCGGAAACGGCGGCGCACATCTACGGCGGTGTCATCCAGCGCAGGAACATAGAGGACGATACACGGAACTTTACGCGATTTTTTCTGCTATCGAAACACTACCGACGCACAACAAAGCAGGAACGGGAATGGAAAACATCATTGGTGTTCGCGATGCCTAATGTACCGGGCGCGCTATTCAAAGCCATGGCTTGCTTTGCGCTCCGGAATATAAACCTGACCAAAATCGAATCGCGTCCCTTGCGGGGAAAGCCGTGGGAATACCTGTTCTATGTTGATCTGCATGGATCGACAGAGGACAAACAAGTCAAGAACGCGCTCTCAAATCTAGCCGAACTTACGAACTTCTTAAAAGTGTTGGGAAGCTATCGGCCGACACCATAGATGTCGCGCACGCACACCGATGGGCCCGCGATGCGCGGGTTCAGTTTCGAACGTCAAATGTCGTAGTAGAGTGCAAATTCGTAGGGATGCGGGCGCAGCCGCACGGCTTCAGCTTCCGACTTGCGCTTGTAGGAGACAAACGTTTCGATCAGCTCTTCGGAAAACACGTCCCCCTTCGTCAGGAACGTGTGGTCCTCTTCAAGACATGTCAGCGCTTCATCGAGCGAGCCCGGCATGGATGGCACCTTCTTCAATTCTTCCGGCGAGAGATCGTAGATGTCCTTGTCCAGCGGTTCTCCGGGATCGACCTTGTTCATAATGCCGTCGATGCCGGCCATCATCATAGCTGCAAACGCGAGATACGGATTACAGGCAGGATCGGGCGGACGGAACTCTACGCGCTTCGCTTTGGGGCTGTGCGAGTACATGGGAATGCGCACCGCAGCGGATCTGTTCCGGCGCGAGTAGGCCAGATTCACAGGGGCCTCATAGCCTGGCACCAAGCGTTTATAGCTATTGGTTGTTGGCGCGATAACGGCCGAGAGCGCACGTGCATGGCGCAATAGACCTCCGATATACCAGAGCGCCGTCTGGCTCAAGCCCGCATAATTTTCGCCGGCGAACAGCGGCTTGCCATCGGCCCAGAGGCTTTGGTGCGTGTGCATGCCGCTCCCGTTGTCGCCGAACAGCGGTTTCGGCATGAACGTCACTGTTTTGCCGTACTGATACGCGACATTTCGCACGACATACTTGTACAGCATCATGTTGTCGGCTGACTTCACCAGGGTGTCGAACTTCTGGTCGATTTCACATTGACCGCCGGTCGCGACTTCGTGGTGATGGCACTCGATATTTAAGCCGCACTCGAGCATGGTGGCGACCATCTCGCTACGCAGGTCCTGATAGTGATCCGTCGGCTGGACGGGAAAATATCCTTCTTTGTAGCGCGGACGGTAACCGAGATTGTTTTCTTCGCGTCCGGAGTTCCAACGCCCTTCTTCCGCATCCACGTAATAAAAAGCGCTGTGCTGGTTCTGATCGAAGCGGATGTTGTCGAAAATGAAGAACTCAGCTTCGGCTCCAAAGTAAGCCGTGTCGGCGATGCCGCTGTTCCTCAGATACAATTCGGCTTTCTTCGCAATCCACCGCGGGTCGCGATCGTAGTGTTGCCGGGTGATCGGATCGATAATGTCACCCAGCATGACAAGCGTTCGGGTCTCCGCGAATGGGTCCATGAATGCGGTGGATGCATCGGGAATGATGAGCATGTCGCTCTCATTGATCGCGGCCCAGCCTCGGATACTGGATCCGTCGATGCCGAAGCCATCCTCGAATGAGCCCTCGTCAAGCATATTGACCGGATATGAGATGTGCTGGCTTAGGCCGGGGAGATCTGTGAAGCGCAAATCGATCTGGCGCACTTCATTTTTCTTTGCTGAATCAAGGATTTCCTGTGGCGTCATGTTTCCTCCATGTAAGTGTGATTGCGGCTACAGAACCGGTTCCGAGCGCCCAAAGCGGCGGCGACTCGGCCCGCAATGCGCGATCGAGAAAGATCGGTAACTCGCTAGAATATCATCGCAAGCGGCACGGACAAGTACGATACGCCAAACTGGGTGTAGCAGGATGTTGTTGCGAACCGGCAATGAGTCAACCCAGCTCAGCTTAACCTTCGAACCGGGCCGGCGTGTTTTCACGGTCAGCGACCTGAATGCGGCGTTACAGCGAGTTCTCGAATCGGATTTTCAGGGCATCTGGGTAGCGGGCGAAATCTCCGGATGCCGCACGGCGGCAAGCGGGCACTACTATTTCTGCCTCAAAGACGAACGAAGCCAACTCAAGTGCGCGTTCTTTCGAGGGACGGCGCGGTACGCGAAGTTTAAACCGCAAGACGGGCTGGCGGTGATTGCGCGCGGCAATTTGCAAGTATATGAAGGCCGCGGCGAATACCAGCTGATCGTGGAGGTATTAGAGCCGCAGGGAGCGGGAGCGCTGCAGCTCGCCTTCGAACAATTGAAGCGCAAACTCGACGGAGAGGGCCTGTTCGACCAGGCACGGAAGCGCGCTCTGCCAAGACTTCCAAAGCGCGTTGGGATTGTGACGTCTGCTGCGGGCGCGGTCATCCGCGATATTCTTCATGTGCTAGAGCGGCGGTTTCCGGGGCTGCACACTCGAGTATTTCCTGCGCAGGTGCAAGGTGAAGGATCCGTCGAGCAGGTCTGCGCGGGGCTGGCGTATTTCAGCGCAAGCGGTTGGGCGGATATCGTGATTGTGGCGCGGGGCGGCGGTTCGCTCGAAGATCTGTGGACGTTCAATGAGGAGGAAGTGGCGCGCGCGATAGCCGCATCCAGCGTTCCTGTTATTTCGGCGATCGGGCATGAGACAGACTTCACGATCTGCGATTTCGTCGCCGATCTTAGAGCGCCAACACCTTCGGCAGCGGCGGAGATGGTGGTCTGCACGCGTGAGAGCCTGCTGGATCAGATCGCGGCAGCCCGCGAGAGAGCACTCCAGGCGATTCGCTACCGCCTGCTGCTCTGTGCGCGCGATCTCGGGCAGAAGATCACAGACCGCGTTGCAACTGTCATTCACCGAGCTCTAACGCGGCGCGCACAGCAGGTGGACGATCTCGAGTATCGCCTACGGCACATGCAGCGGGAGACAATCGAGGCCCGCAAGCGCCGGTTAAGCGATTTGACACGGAGGGTCGAGGCTGCCAATCTCCGGCTTCGATTTGCGCGCATCCGGCATGAACAGCATCTACTCCGGGAGCGAATGGTAAAGCAGATGGAATCGAAGTTATGGAACGCGAAGCGCCTCCACGAATCGTTGCATTTGCGTCTCACGCAGATCAGCCCGTTGGCTGTACTCGCGCGTGGTTATGCGATTGTGCAGAATGCGGATGGGCACGCGTTGCGTTCCGCGGAGGAGACCTCAGCGGGAGAACCGATAAGAATCAGATTGCATCGCGGCGAACTGGAGGCGCTTGTTACCGGATTGCGACCCGGCGAAGAAGAAACATGAGCGGAGATGCAAACACGCGCGCAATATGTCTTCTTAGCGGAGGACTCGACTCGGCGACTTGCCTCGCGATTGCTCGTAGGGAAGGGTTTGAATGTTATTGCCTGTCGTTCGATTACGGGCAACGGCATGCGATCGAGCTCGAGGCCGCGCGGCGCGTCGCGGAGAGTCTCGCAGCAAGCGAGCACATAATCGCCCCGATCGATTTGCGCGTCTTCGGCGGTTCCGCGCTCACGGACGATATTCAGGTACCGAAAGGCCGCAGCACCGATGTTATGCGTGACGGAATACCCGTGACGTATGTGCCGGCACGCAATACGATCTTCCTTTCATTCGCGCTCGCCTACGCGGAAGTGGTGGGCGCGACCAACATTTTTATTGGTGTGAATGCGCTCGACTACTCCGGCTATCCGGATTGCCGGCCCGAATTTATCCGATCCTTCGAGCAGATGGCCAATGTCGCGACGAAATCGGGCGTGGAAGGCACAACGCGAATCGCTATAAATACGCCGCTCATAAGGATGACGAAGGCGGAAATCGTGCGCACGGCGGTGAAGTTGGGTGTCGACCTCGGCCTGACTCACAGTTGTTATGACCCCGACAAAGCGGGACGGCCGTGCGGCGCGTGCGACTCGTGCATCCTGCGTCAGAAAGGCTTTGCAGAGGCGGGTGTAGCAGATCCTGTGCTAGCGGTTCGGTGAAGATCTCCGAAGTCTTCTATTCGCTTCAAGGCGAGGGCACACTGCTTGGTGTCCCTTCCGTGTTCGTGCGCACTTCGGGTTGCAATCTTCGCTGCACCTGGTGCGATACTCCTTACACCTCCTGGCAACCCGAAGGCGAAGAGTTAACGGTGGCGCGGATTGTTGAACAGGTTGCCGCGTTCGGCGCCTCGCACGTGGTCGTCACAGGCGGCGAGCCGATGATTGCGCGTGACATTGTAGAGCTAACGCAAGCGCTGCGCGATATCGGCCTGCATATCACAATCGAAACCGCGGGGACGGTCTTCGCACCCGTGTTTTGCGACCTGATGAGTATCAGTCCGAAGCTCTCGAACTCGACGCCGCGCCAGCGGGAAGGCGGACGCTGGGCAGCGCAGCACGAACGACTGCGCTATCAGCCGGAGATCCTGAAACGGCTAATGAGCGAGTACCCGTATCAGCTTAAATTCGTAATCGCATCGCCCGACGACTTATCCGAAGTGGAACAGATGCGAAACGAACTCGACGCCGACCCCAACAACATCATCCTGATGCCGGAAGGCACAGATCGCGACACCGTACGCGAGCGCGGAGTCTGGCTTGCGCAGGTCTGTAAAGAGCGCGGCTATCGCCTGACTCCTCGCCTTCACATCGAGCTATGGGGCGACCGGCGGGGCGTCTGATCGGGCCGTGGGTAGACTGAGAGTTTGACCTCCGACACCTCACGACCCCTCCTTGGGGCGGTCAGCTATCTGAACACGCTTCCTCTCGTTTGGGGCATGGTGGAGGGTCCTCAGCGGGAAGAGGTCAGTCTCAGTTTTTCCACTCCGGCCGTCTGCGCGGATCGAGTCGAGCAGGATACGATTCAGGCCGGTCTTGTCCCGGTCGCGGAGATTGCGCGCCAGCACCTCCAGATTGTTCCCGGTACGGGCATTGTCGCCGCAGGGCCCGTTCGAAGCATTCTCCTCTTCTCTAAAGTGCCCTGGCGGCAGATTCGCATCCTCGCAGCCGACTCCGGGTCCAGGACATCGGTTGAGCTCGCGCGCGTTATTTTGCGGGAACGTTTTGGGGCCGAACCCCGCATTTTGCGAAACGAACCCAATTTAGACGAGATGCTGCGGAACTCCGACGCGGCGCTGATCATCGGCGACGCCGCTTTGCGAATCGAACCCAATCGGACGGGACTTGCCTGGCTCGATTTGGGAAAAGAATGGTTTCGCCTGACGAACTTGCCCATGGTTTTTGCAGTTTGGGCAGGCAAAGCGGGTCTTGACGTGGCGCGGATCGAGGAGATCACGCGCGCGTCGTACCTATATGGGAAGTCGCGGCTGGACGAGATCATTGATTGCGAACACGCCAATCGGCAGATTGCCCGCGACTTAGCGGAGCGCTACCTGCGTGATCACATTCATTACGAGTTGACCGCGAGGGAACTCGAGGGGCTCGAGGCATTCTTCAATTTGAGCCGAATGGCAACGGAGGTGCGAGCCTGACGCGGAACGAAGCCATCCAGCTTCTTGACAGCGACGACTTGGTCCGAATCGGGATGCACGCGGACGCAGTTCGCCGGCAGCTGCATCCGGAGAACATTGTAAGCTACTGTACAGAGCGGTCGGATGGAGCAGCCGGTATTCGACTGCGTGCGACAGAGTCGCTCATCGACGATTTAGACGGCGTGCGCGGTACCGTTGCGCTTGCGCTTTCGAGTGACGCGGGGCTGACGGGAGTGGATTTTTTGAGGTGCGTCGCCGTATGCCGGCTGTACTCGAGCGCGGA
>JAFAQG010000993.1 GCA_019246575.1 Acidobacteriaceae bacterium | reverse complement strand
TACAACGAGTAAAACAAAGACAATCCACCTCGCGGCTGCCGCGACCGGAAGATCGAAGCTGAACTGAATCAGACCAATATGGGACAAATAGATCGCATAACTGTACTTCGCGACGTATCGCGCGGCCACTCGTAACGGCTCGAAAGTGATCTCTTGAAACCAGGGAATGAGCAGACCGAGGACGAGAGAGAACGCCCACCGGTAGTACATATCGTTTTCATGCGTCGCGGCGAAGAATACGGGCCAGGTACAGACGAATGCGGCGGGCCACATCCAGCCGGGCAAACGACGCCCGAACAGTAACGTTAGCCTCCATCCGATAACGCCTGCCACGAAACACGGCACATAGGCCAGCACGTCCAACCGGCCTTGCCTGTGCTGCTCCAGAATTGCGACCGGTATGGAAGCCATCCAAAGCAGAAAGAGAAACCGGAGGGGCCGTGAGCGCCCGAGCAAAAACAAGAGCGGCAGTGTGACATACATTTGAACTTCAATCGGAAGCGTCCAGAGTCCGCCGACCATCGGCCAGGTGTCCGCTTCGGTTGTGACCAGGGCCATGTTGGTCAAATAGTCGAACCAGCTGTACTGGTATGCACCTTTTGATGCCCCGAGCCGGCTTACGATCATGGCTACAGTAACGCAAAACATGCTGAGAGGGTACAGCCGGAACATGCGGCGTATGTAGAACGCGCCAAACAGGCGCCGCCCGCTCAGCTTTGTCCGTTCGAGCGACAGCATGAGCACAAAACTTGTGTGAACAAAGAAAATGAGGACGCCCATCTGGGCGAAGTGCCATTCGGCGGTCGCTCTTGCGGCATTCGGATGAAAAGCGCCCTGCAGATGCGCAAAAAACACGCACAAAACTGCAACCGCGCGGATCAGATCGAGATTGCCGCTGTCCGAAGAAAAGGAGGACACGGGCAAATCCCCTGTTTTTGCGCGCGGCGGCGATGATAACAGCGAGGCCAAGGCAAGGGCTCGACCGCTCGCTGTCGACGACAGCGAACAGTTATGAATGTGACGGTAACATGGCGGACGCCGCTGCAGAGGCGACGCTCGGGCCTTGTGGTACTAGCAAAACAGGCGATTTGACACTAATTGTCCGATTCGCTAGACTAAGGTGTTTCGAGTCTTTCGAATCGGAGAATAAGTCTGTCCATGCGTACCGAGTTCCCGTCCAAGCACGACGTCGAGCGTGCCTGGCACGTGATCGACGCGCAAGAAGCCGTTCTGGGAAGGGTTGCGAGTCGCGCTGCTATGCTGTTGATGGGCAAGCACAAACCGACATACACGCCCTCCATGGATACGGGTGATCACGTCATCATCATCAACGCCGCGAAGGTGAAGCTCACCGGCGGTAAAGAAGGTCAAAAGGTGTATCGCCGCCACACGGGCTATCCTGGCGGCTTAGTTGAAACCGGGGCGCGCCGTATGCGCGAGACCCGGCCGCAACGGATGCTCGAACTGGCGGTCTCGGGCATGCTGCCGAAAACAAAACTAGGCAAGCAAATGTATCGCAAGCTGAAGGTCTATGCAGGTGAACATCATCCGCATGAGGCACAGAAGCCCGTCGTGCTCGCGCTGAAGTAGGGCGGGTTTATTTAGGAGAAGCGTTTCTAGTGCCAGCGAAGTTAGTCCAACAATTGGGAACGGGCCGCCGGAAGACGGCCACTGCCCGCGTCTTTCTGCGTCCCGGCAAAGGCCAAATCACGGTTAATGACCGGCCTTTCGAACATTACTTTGTGAGCGAGTCGGCGCGCGCTTATGTACGCCAGCCGCTGCTTGCAACCGAGACAGCGGATCACTTCGATATTTTGATCCTCGCCGATGGCGGAGGGATCTCCGGACAAGCCGGGGCAGCTCGCCTTGGAATTGCCCGTGCGTTGATTGAATTTAATTCCGAACTGCGAGGCAAACTCAAGCAGCTCGGATTTTTAACGCGCGATGCTCGCGCACATGAACGAAAGAAGTACGGTCAGAAAGGTGCGCGCAAGCGCTTCCAGTTCTCAAAACGCTAGTACGGCATAATGCGGCCTTTCCGCGGCGCATTATGCGGTCGGTGCCCACCTCGAACCCGGCATTTCGTTTCAACATGTAACTCCGCAGACAGCGGTCGTTCAAACGGTTGTCTGCGCAATCGGGACTCGGCCGGGCCACGCAAATTCCGCTTTGGGCGCGTGGTGCTCCGCGTCGATGTCCTTGTAAACGGACCCACGGTGGCCCGTTGATTTGAAGGAGGCAGATTGCCATCGATTTCGATGAAGGAATTGCTCGAAGCCGGCGTTCACTTCGGGCACCAGACCAAGCGCTGGAATCCAAAGATGAAGGAGTACATCTTTGGCGAACGTAATGGTATCTACATCATCGATCTGCAGAAGACGCTCAAGCTCTTCAAAGATGCGATGCGCTATGTAGGCGAAATGGCCTCACAGGGCAAGACGGTTCTGTTTGTCGGAACCAAGCGTCAGGCGCAGGAAGCGATCGCGGAAGAAGCAAGCAAGTGCAGCCAGTTCTACGTCAACCAGCGATGGCTCGGCGGATTGCTCACCAATATCTCGACGGTTCAGCGCTCTATTAAGCGGCTGAAGGAGCTGGACGCCATGGCGGCCGAGAACGCGTACGAAGGGCGCGCGAAAAAAGAGGTGGGC
>JAFAQG010000958.1 GCA_019246575.1 Acidobacteriaceae bacterium | reverse complement strand
CTGGCCATGGGCAACCGGCTTGTGTATCAGGACACCTACGAGCAGGCGTTGTCACAGCTGATTGCCGAGCTTGGAGGCACAGCGCCGCCCCAACCACAGCCGAACCAGCCTGCGCCCCCTCAGACTGCCGGCGCACCCCAAGCTGCTCCCTCTGTCCAACAGCCCTCGAATCAGGCAGTCCAGACTTTACAGCAAATCCGCGATCACCTGCGCCGCTATCGCGAACTCAGCTCGCAAGGCAAGTGGGCCGACGCCGGCAAAGAATTAGACGCAATTCAGTCGCTGGTTCAACGCTGAGGCAGACTCAACCGCGATCTACCCTACCGTCTCTGCAACCGGCTCAACTACCCCGTACCGCTGCGCCACGTAGTCGTCCAGGATCGCACGGAACTCCGCAACAATGCCGTCGCCCCGCAACGTCGTCGCGAGTTTTCCGTCCACGTAGACGGGCGCAACTGGCTTCTCAAACGTGCCCGGCAGCGAAATCCCGATGTTGGCGTGTTTAGATTCGCCTGGCCCATTTACCACGCATCCCATCACCGCAACTCGCATCTCCTCGACGCCCGTGTACTTCTCCCGCCATACCGGCATCTGCTCGCGCAGATACGTCTGAATCTGGTCCGCCATGTCCTGGAAAAACGTGCTGGTCGTCCTTCCACACCCCGGACATGCCGCCACCTGCGGCGTGAAGCTGCGCAGATTCAAAGCTTGCAGAATCTGCTGGCACACGATGACCTCTTCGGTGCGATCGCCGTTTGGTAGCGGTGTCAGCGACGCGCGAATCGTATCCCCGATTCCTTGCTGCAGTAACAGTGAAAGCGCCGCCGTGGTCGCGACAATCCCCTTCGATCCCAATCCCGCTTCCGTCAACCCGACATGCAGCGGATAATCGCAACGCGCCGCCAGCATCTCGTACACATGCACCAGATCCTGCACATTGCTGACCTTCGCGCTCAAAATGATTTTGTCGTGAGCGAGGCCATACCGCTCCGCCGCCTCCGCGCTGCGCAATGCGCTTTCGACAATCGCCCGCATCGTCACTTCCATCGCATCCAGCGGCTCGGGCGCTCTCGAATTCTCGTCCATCATCCGCGTCAGCAGAACCGAATCGAGCGATCCCCAGTTCACGCCGATGCGCACCGGCCGGTCGTAGTCGATCGCGGCCTCGATCATCGTCCGAAAATTATCGTCCTGCTTGCGCCCGATGTTCACATTGCCCGGATTGATACGGTACTTCGCTAACGCACGCGCGCATTCCGGATACTTCTTCAGCAGAATGTGGCCGTTGTAATGGAAGTCGCCGACAATCGGAACATTTACGCCGAAGCTACGCAGAGTGTCGACAATCCTCGGAACAGCCTGCGCCGCTTCTTCGGTATTTACCGTCACCCGAACCAGCTCCGACCCGGCGCGCGCCAGCTCTATCGCTTGGTTCACCGTCGACGCCGTGTCCGCCGTATCCGTATTCGTCATGGACTGCACGACAATCGGATTCCCGCCGCCAACTTTCACTCCTCCCACGTCGACAGCGACCGATCTCCGGCGCGGCAAAGCAGCCATCTACGACACCTCTCCTCTCTCGCGGAACGGCGCAAAACGCGTCGCGGTATCAGGCGCGCCGCCCTAAGCCATACAGTTCGTTCCTTTGCTGTATGGTGGCGCGTATCCGCGCCCTTTGCGCTCCTCGGACCAAAGCCCTTCGATTGGAACGAACTTCCATTTTATCAGTGGAATGGCGCTACCCCGAAGTCGCCTTACCGATTTCAGAATGCGTACCCTTTCGAAACACCGCCTTCCCGAAGCTCCTCGACGCGATAATGACTGCCGCATCGGCTAACGTCCACACGCTATGTTGGTGTTCATCTTCTAACAGCTGGAAGCTCGTGCATGATCTCCGACGCTGACATACAGAACACGCTGGGCAACGATCCCGACAACCAGGATTCATTGCCCTTACTTGTCGATCGCTGCAAGAACCCCGACCGCATTGTCATCCCCTTCGTCGGCGCAGGACTCTCTAAACCGTTTGGTTTCCCGTTGTGGGGTGAATTTCTGAAAGCTTGTGTTGGCAACCGGCCGCAACTGCAGGATAAGATCAACACCCGGCTCGCATCGAACGAGTATGAGGAAGCGGCGTCCGATCTGACTAACGCACTGCCATACGGCGTGTTCCAGAGCAAAATGGCAAAGGCGTTCGGACATTCGAATCTTTCGAGTAAAGGCCTGAGCGGAGCCGTCGACCAACTTACTCGGTTCCCATCTGCCCGGGTCGTCACGACAAACTTCGATCGCGTACTCGAGACCTGTTTTCGTCAGAACGGGATTGAGCTTCGGTGCTTCTGCGGAGGCGACCCGCAGTACGCAGTCGAAGCTCTGAACCAGGGACAACCCTTTGTTCTGAAACTGCACGGCGACTGGGAACACCCTGATCACCGCGTCCTCACATTACTCGAATACGAAAAAGCGTATGGTCACTCCGACCCCAAGTCGATCGATATGAGCAGGCCGCTGCCTGAACTCCTCGGACTGCTTCTGAAATCCCGCTGCATCTTGTTCGTTGGCTGCAGTCTGGCTCAGGACCGGACCATGCGGACGCTTCGTCAAATCAGCAAGCAATATTCCGAACATATCCAGCACTTTGCGATCGTTGAGAAGCCGGACGGAGGCAGTCCGGACCAAAGCGCAGCTTCAATCGAGAAGCGCAGGAACGAACTCGCCGAGTTATCGATCACTCCCATCTGGTATCCCAAAGGACAACACGGTGCAGTAGAGAGCATTCTGACTTACCTGGCGGAACAGATGGAAACCGTGTTTCCCCGGCCGCGGCGCGACAAAATACCCGACTTAGGCAATGAGACAGTCGGACGGGAGGCGGACATCGCAGAGCTCGCGTCGCGTCTTACGGGGGACTCGGCAGCGGACCGCCTCATCACAATCCTCGGCGCAGGCGGCTGCGGAAAGACAAGAATCGCCGTGGAAGTCGCAAATAGAGTGAAATCGCACTTTTCGCGCGGAGTCGGGTTCGTGCCGCTGTCCGACCTGCAGATACAGCGTGAGGACAGAAATCTGCTGCCCTCGCGCATCGGCAAGGAACTGGGTGTTCCGGAGCTCCCGAAACATCCTCCTCATGAATCGCTGCTCGCTTATTTCCGTTCAGGCAAGCATCTACTAATACTCGACACGTGCGAACACCTGACCGAAGCAGTTTCGGAACTGGCCGGCTCCATACTGGGCGAATGTTCGTTGCTGAAAATTCTTGTGACCAGCCGGAGAGTGCTGGGATCTGCATACGAATCCGTGTATCCGGTGAGCCCTCTTGCTGTGCCGGCGAGCGCAGATGCGAGCGCCTCGGATATCGCCAAAAGCAGCGCGGTACAGCTCTTTATCCAGAGAGCCAAGCGACGGTGTCCCGACTTTGCCCTGGATGACAGTAACGCAAAATACGTAGCCGGCATCTGCACCGCGCTCGCAGGCATTCCGCTAGCCATTGAAATTGCAGCGGCGCGCCTCACTATCAGGAGTCCGGCCGAAATGAGCGATGAAACGGCCCAATTGCTGAACGAACAGATCAAAGAGTCCCATCTAAGCCACTGGAAGACCCTGAGCGCCGCCATTGAATGGAGCTATAGGCTGCTGGCGCCGCGTTCGCAACAATTTGTGCGCGACATGTCGGTGTTCGTGGGCGGATGGACGCTTGAGGCTGCCGGCGCGGTCTGCGATCCGGCTCTTCAGTCGAATGATGTCAAAGATTTGACGTCAGAACTGGTAGACAGCTCGCTTTTCGTACGCAGCGAAGCCGGCGGAAGATCGCGCTTTCGTTTCCTCGATCCCATCCGCCAATGTATGCAGCAAGAACGTACACTTGACGAGATACAGTCGCAGCAGGAACGTCATGCCCGGTGGTTCCTTCGTCTCGCCGAAGAAGCCGCGCCTAAATTTCTGACGGGGGAGCAGCGTAAGACTCTCGATGCCCTGCAGCCGGAGTTGGACAACTTCCGTCAGGCGATCGGGTGGGCGCGCGACACCACGCTACCTGAGATAGCGCTGCGCATCATGGTTGGGCTTTGGCGGTTTCTCGAAATCCGCGCGTACTACACGGAAGGTCTCAGCTTGGCAAACAAGGTTCTCGCCATCCCCGGTACGGAGTCTGCGCCCGAACTAAAATGCCGTTTGTTGAGCGGCGCGGGCATGCTGAAGTACCGCATGGGAGATTTCGCGGGCGCCGAAACTTTCTTCGAGCAATGCTGGCATATCGCCGAAGCCCGCCAAGACTCTGTTGAAATGGCGGACGCGTTAAGCGGGCTCGGGTTGGTAGCGATGATGAAGGGCGATTTCAAAACGGCACAGGAGCGGCAGGAACGGTGCCGCACCCTCGAAGTCGCGAATGGCAATCCCCGGAATGCGGCCGTCGCCACTTACAATCTGGGCTTTATTGCGCTCGGGAGGGGCGATAACGAAACAGCCATCGCACGCCTCCGCGAGGCGCTGAATCAGTTCGAAGCGGCGCATAACGATCGGGAACGTGCGTTTGCGCTCGATTCGCTGGCACGCGCTTACATCGCTTCAGGGCGGCCACTGCAAGAGGCAAAGAACAGCGCGAGTATTGCTCTCGAGATTCGCCGAAAGCTGGTCGACAACAAGTGTTCCGCGGATTCGCTCCGTACCTTGGGCTGGGCAGCTGTACAAGCCGGAGACTATGAGAGCGCGACGAACCGGCTGAAAGAGGCGATGATGCTGGCCCGAGGAGTCGACGATACGCGTGGGATCTCTGAAGCCCTCGAACTGCTGGCTCTGATGAATGCAAACCTGGGGAACGATGCCAACGCCGTGTTCCTGGTGAGTGCCGCCGCGAAGATTCGGGGCGCGTACGGCTACGCGTTGCCCCCCGCACTCGTCGCGCAACGTGAGGCGGCACTCGAACGCGCAAAAACTACTATGGGCGGCGAGGCATATCACGCCGAGTGGAATCGCGCGGCCGCGCTTGACCTCCCGGATGTCATCAGCGAAGCGCTTCCCGCATCATTTCGAAAACAATAAAAGACACTTTCTGAGCGACGAGCGAGGGCGTGGTTACGACGGAACTTGGGCGTGGCGGGGCGTGGCGCTGGAATGCCTCATTCACAGTACATGCGTCAACCATTCCTGCAAGTCGCGATCAAGTTGCTAGCGGCAATCGTCCAGCCCATGACGGCAGCCCGGATACAGTTTCAGAGTCTTCGGGTGCCGGGCTTGCCGGAACAGCGCGAGCGAGCAGCGAACGGGCAGCACTTCGTCATCCTCTCCATGCGCGAATAGGATCGGACGTGGACTGATTCGCGTCACATCCCCCACTCCGGCCGTTTGTGAGCTCAACGCGGCCACGCCGATCGCCTTTTGAGTCGCAATTGCGGCGTTGATGACAACCGCACCGCCAAACGAGTGCCCGACCAGGACTACGCGGGCATTTCCACGCGAACCAAGATATTCGATTCCGAGTAAAACATCGGAAACACAGGACGGAAGATCTCCCGGACGTCTGTAATCGAGCTGAAGAGATGCGGCCGACGGGACCAGCCGGCGCGCGAGACGCTCGTACATCCCTCCCGCCGGTCCTCCGAGCCCGCCGCCCGCCCCGAATACCCATAACAGCGCCGGCGTCGGTGCGGCCGCCGAGTGATACCGCGCGCCCAGCGGTCCCTCGCTCGTCTCAAACGTAAGGTCTTCGGCGCCTTCGGTGATTCCAGCACTCCGGGTTGCGAGTAATTTGAGGCGCTCGCCGGTTCGGTGTGTCATGGAAGTGAGACGCCAGAGTGCCGGCGACGTTTTGTCCCCGCCGTTTTCGCGTACGTGATTAAAATCAGTAAAATGCCTCCGCTGAGACGGTGC
The DNA here is from genome assembly GCA_019246575.1 of Acidobacteriaceae bacterium. Next base: position 46 of record JAFAQG010000958.1, on the reverse strand, counting down.
GTCACTCGAGCGAAAGCGTGTCCATTCTGAATGAAAGCGACCAAAT
>JAFAQG010000917.1 GCA_019246575.1 Acidobacteriaceae bacterium | reverse complement strand
CAACGACAAGCCCTTTGAGCAAATGCAGGTCTATTTGGACAATCAAGAGAAAGTGCTCGGGTCGGTAGGCATTCCGCAACGAAGTCCCGACACATACGGCGAAACGATCCGCCTCATGCGAGAGAAAAAGCTAACCTTTGACGAAGCGATCCAGTCGCCGGAATTCATGCTCGCGCAGCGCTCCCGGCTTCATATTGTCCAGCGCGATCTGTTTGAACAATTACAGCGGCTGCCGTTCGTGTGAGGACTCCCGCGATGGCCTATATTGACACGAAGCGCCTGATCGGCGAAATGGCCTCACGATACGGTATTCGGCTAGACGAGAATGACCCGGCACTCGCAATGATCAGCCTGAATCAACTCGTTCTGGAGGACACTATTCAGGCTCTCTGCGAACAGTTGCGAGTACGAATCACCGAACTCGAAATGTCCGCCCAGAAGATCGAAATTCGCGCTGGTGCCACGCTCGCGCAACAGGTAAAGGAATCCGCAGCCGCCCTTCGCAGCGAACTGCACTCCGACGTTCAAGCGGCCAGTTTGAAGTGCCGCGAGCTGGTGCACCGAACTTCCCAGGCAAACAAGCGTCCCGTCATCCTGCGATGGGCAACTCTCGGGGTGATTTTTGGGTTTATATTGTTCTTGTGCGGTATTTGGGTAGGTAGACTGACGGTGCTCGCCTGTTGCCGGGCGGAGTTTTGGAAGTAGCTTTATGATGCGGTTCTGGCTTCTGTACTATGCCATTTTTGGGCCGAAGTACACCCGTTGGGCTCTGCTGGTCACTGCTCTGGGAATGGCCTTCTTTTTCTTCTGCTTCGTTCATGAAGCATTTGATTCGCCGAGACCGATGCATTCGGTCGCGGCCCCTTATCAACCGAAGCCTATTAAGCTTGGATTGCCAGCAGCACAGCCGAATCGCGCTGATCGTTAGAACGTCATTACGCGCTCTGGACGCATTCGCGGCAAGCAGGGCTGGAGAGGTTAGTTCGGGGAGATGCGGCTACATGCTTCGGTAACGTCGCTCTTCGCGTTATTTCGAACCGTAGGGAGCACGCCGTGGGCAATATGCGCCACGTGCGCAGCGAGCCTTTTTACGTCATTTACGTTCCTGGAGTTTCAGTCAGCCTTTTGAGGTGCGCCACAAGTGCATCAATAAACACGCGCACTTTGGCGGAAAGACTTCTATGGCTCGGGTAAAGTGCATGAGCGTCTACGGAGTCGCCTTCCCATTCCGGTAGAACGCGGACCAACGTTCCTCGCGCGAGCGCATCCGCCGCAAGGTAGTCGGGCAGACGGCCTATACCGCATCCCCCAACCAACACGGCCTTTGCGGCGGCGGGTTCGGACACAACGTGTCGTGGCGCAAACTCGAATTCCTCAATCTTCCCCGCGTTCGTCCGAAAGCGCCACGTGAACCGCCGGTCGGTGATGCCGAGCAGCGAATGCCCGGCTAACTCATCGAGCGTCTGCGGGGTTCCATGCGCCGAGAGATAGGCCGGACTTGCGCAGAGCAGAAGTTCGATCGTCGCCAGCTTCCGGGCGATGAACTCCGAGTCCCGTAAGGGGCCGATTCGGATTGCCACATCCGCGTTTTTAGCGAAAGTCTCTGCCGGCCGGCTCTCGACGAAGAGCGAGATTCGTAGTTCCGGGTGATGCTTGAGGAATACCGGTAGCATAGGGGTCAGTAGCCCGACAGTAAAAGTGAACGGGGCAGTCACACGCAGTGTGCCTCGGGGAACGCCAATCATTCCGCTGAGAGCATTCTCGGCCTCGCCGACATCTTCGAGAATTCTACGAGCGTGGCGCAACAGCATGTCCCCCGCGTCGGTTAGCCGGAAATGGCGGGTGGATCGCTCGATGAGCGCAGAGCCAGCCACCTCTTCCAGCCGTCCGAGCGAGCGACTGACCGAAGATTTGGGCAGGCTCAGCGCACGCGCCGCTCCCGAAACGCTGCCCAGCTCAGCGATTCGTACAAAGATCCGAAGGTCCGATAAGTCAAACACCGCTTCATATCAGTGTTCCAGATTTGGAACACCTTGTCCCGAATTTACACCTATCATCCAAAGACCGGAACGAGTACAGTGATCGTGTAAGAGATTCGATTCGAGGACAATCATGAGTCAAACAGTGCTTCTCGCCGGCGCAACCGGCATGCTGGGCAGTCAAATAGCGCGCCATCTCTTTAGTTCGCCTGATACCCGCGTTCGCCTAATGGTTCGCAACCGCGCCGATGCGAAAAACACTGCCGCGTTAGCACCGCTTCTCGACGGCGGTGCCGAAACTGTGGAGGGTGATCTCACTCAGCGAGACTCGCTCGATCGGGCGACCCAAAACGTTGATGTGATCGTGTCGGCCGTGCAAGGCGGGCCTGAGGTGATAGTCGACGGGCAGGTTGCGCTCGCCGAGGCCGGCAAGCGCAATGGCGTTCGCCGAATCTTGCCTTCCGACTACGCCCTCGATCTGTTCAAGGCAAGGCCAGGCGAACACGCCGCCTTCGATCTCCGCCGAACTGCCGATGAGCGGATCGCGAAACTCGGTCTGGATCAGATTAACGTTCTGCAGGGTGCCTTCATGTGGGTCTTCCTGCCAGGACACGGTGCGGTCGATCTGGAGGCGGGCACCATCAGCTTTTTTGGTGACGGTGATCAAGCAATAGAGACGACAAGCGTCGAAGACACAGCGCGCGTGATCGCGCGGGTGGCAACGGATCCGTCGGTCGAACCCGGAAAATTCGCCATCGCTGGCGACCGCCTTTCGTTTCGCGAAGCTGGAGAAATAGTTTCGAAAGTGACGGGACGACGATTGAAGCCCGTGTCGTTAGGGAGTGAAGACGATCTGCGCACAGCGATGAAGGTCGCCGAGCCCGACAAACGCATCATGCTTGCCTACCAGCTCTACATGTTGAACGCCCAAACTGCGCTTACCGATCTCCAGAACGAGCGTTATCCGGACGTTCAATTAGAGCGTTTCGCCGACTTTGCTGCGCACGAGCTTGCCTCTCAAGCCTGAAACTCCCCATGATTCCAATCAATAGGACTCGCAATGCCCGACACACCGCATTTTCCACCCATGCCCGGTGCCACTGGATTCATTCATCGCAACGATGAGGCGCCAGCGTATTGGATGCAGGACATCCTGTGGATCATGCTCGCCGATGCGAAAGACACCGGTGGGCGCTGGTCAATGATGGAGCAACTCATGCCGATCGGCGCGGGGCCGCCGCCTCACAAACATTTGTGGTCAGATGAAACCTTCTATATCCTTGACGGGCAGATTACGTACCTGATTGAGGGCGAGATCAAGACGGCCGGCAAGGGCTCATTCGTTACCATCGCTCGCAATACCCGTCACGCTTTCCGTGTGGACAGCGATACCGCTCGCATCCTGAACGGCTATACGCCCGCCAGTATGGAGGCGATGATCGCCGAACTTGGCAAGCGTACGAAGGAGCTAACGCTCCCGCCGGAAAGCCCCACCGCGCCGTCCGGCGAGATGCCTGCTGATCTCCTCACTCGCTACGGCCTTATCTGGCTCGACGAACCGGACCCGCTCGCGCCACGCCGTCACCGCAAGGAGGCATCCAATGGCTGACGACACGCACGCCCTGCCTGCGGTTCCCGGCTCGATACCCTTCGTTCACAACGTTGATAAATGTCCCGCGTATTGGTGGCTGGATATTCTTTGGATCGTTCTGGTAAAGGGTGAGGATACTGGTGGGCGCTATTCACTGATGTACGAAGCTTTGCCGCCGGGATCGGGCGCTCCTCCGCATAAGCATACCTGGCCCGACGAGCATTTCTACATACTCGATGGCGAGATCACCTTTCTCGTCGCGACGAAATCAAGACCGGCCTCAAGGGCGACTTCATCTTCGTACCTCGCAACACGCGGCACGCATTTCGAGTCGACAAAGAAGCCGCCTTCCTCAACGGCTATACGCCGTCAGGCCTCGAACTCGCCGTTGCTGAGATGGGCATGCCGGCCCCCGAGCCGTACAATCCCACCAAAGAATGCAACACCCCCGCCCATCATGAACGAAAAGCAATACCGGCGATACGGCATGGACAATCTGCCCGGCCCCAATCCGCTCGCGCCCGACCAGAAGTGAGGAGAATACATGGTCGCATCAGCCGACTATCTTCAACAGCTCACGCCGGAGAACACGGCGGTGCTGTTCATCGATAACCAGACAACGCTGACGCTAGGCGTCCAGTCGATCGACCTGACGCTGCTCAAAACCAACACAGAAGGTCTCGCGAAGCTCGCTAAACTTTTTGCGCTTCCAGTGGTGCTGACCACCACCGGCGGCGGAGCTGAAGGTCCGTCCGGTCCGCTGAATGCCATGGACGACCCCGGTTTGCTGAAGCAGTGAAAGGGACCGAACGACGTAAGCTGATCCTGGCGTCCACTTCGGATTGAAGAGGTATGTCCGGCCGTAGTCCGCGAGATGCGCGCCGATGGGAACAATCAACGCGGTCACAGTGAAAAGGATGCGGCTCAGGAGAGTTCCGTACTGGAGCAGGAGACCGAGATTCATGACTGTGCAATTCGCACCACTTCGCCACGCCCGTTCCGGACACCTGTCTTGCTGAAGTCATATCGCTGGGCGTTCACAATGAGGCCACACCTATGATCGTACGGGTATACCGTTCTCCTTCGCTTACGTCGAGCAGGCACGCTGCCAAATCCCGGAACTGCAGGGTCCGTGTCAGGTTTGGCTTAACACCGGTCTCAATGCGATATCCCTTGCTG
>JAFAQG010000626.1 GCA_019246575.1 Acidobacteriaceae bacterium | reverse complement strand
TATACTTCGGATATGGCGGCGCTGGTTACGCTTGGGGGCGATGCCGCTCAATTGGATTGGCCGGAATTAGCGCGGAAACAGGAAGCGCTTTTCGCGTGCATCCGAGCTTTGCGCCGAGTGATTGTCGCGTATTCGGGCGGCACGGATTCGGCTTATTTGGCTTGGGTTGCCTGGCGGGTTCTGGGTGACGACGCTCTCGCGATTACCGCTGATTCACCGTCTATCCCGGAATCGCACAAGCGTGACGCGGCGGCGTTTGCACGCGGCTGCGGATTCAGGCATGAGTTCATACGGACGTATGAGTTCGAGAATCCGGATTACGTGAAGAATGATTCCGATCGGTGCTTTCATTGCAAGGACGAGCTGTTCAAGCGCTTGGAAGCACACGCGGCAGAGCGGCAGTTTGCGCACATTGTGTACGGCGTGAACAAGGATGATCTGGGAGATTACCGTCCGGGCCAGTGGGCGGCAAAGTTGCACGAGGTAAAGGCGCCGCTGGTCGAAGCAGGACTAACGAAGGCGGAAATTCGCGAACTGGCGCGAAGGGCGGGTCTGGCGATATGGGACCGGCCGGCTGCTGCATGCCTTAGCTCGCGAGTCCCGTACGGAACGCCTGTGACTCCAGAGACAATCAAGCTGATCGAGCAAGCCGAAGCAGCGATTGGAGAGCTTGGCTTCAGGCAGTTTCGGGTTCGGATTCACGGAGATCTCGCGCGGATTGAAATCGCGAAACATGAGCTGCCAAAAGCGCTGACGATGGAGAGCGCTGAGGCGCTGACCGCGATTGTTAAGCGGCTCGGCTTTCTGTACGTGACGCTGGATTTGGAAGGATACCGGCAGGGCTCCCTGAAAGCAGTTTTACAGCGAACGGGCGAAAATCGCGGCTAATCCGACTTTGCTTCGGATGAAGTAGATTTCTTTTCCGAGGAGCTGGAAGCCGGCGAAGCTGTATCTTTTGCACCTGAGGGTGCCGCTTCGGGCGCGGTCTTATCGGCCACTTTCTTTTCGCCTCCGTCCTTTTCAGGCTTGGAGCCGCGGGCGTAATCGGTTACATACCAGCCACTGCCCTTAAATTGAAGCGCGGGTGCGGAAAGCACGCGGTGGACCCGGCCGCCGCACTTTTCGTGGGTGGTAAGCGGGGGATCAGAAAACTTCTGCATGACTTCAAAGAGGTCACCACAGCTTTCGCACTGGTACTCGTAAAGTGGCATGCTCGAATTGGATCGGTCCCGCCCTAACGCTCCGGATGACGCGGAGAACTCTTTTCGAGAATCGGAGGCTGATTGCTTGTGACCGTGGGTGTATTCTCGCCGCTTGTCAACTGGGCGAGAGTTGTCTTTCCGGTAACCAGATCGATGGATTGCTTCAGCAGATTGTCTTCGGTGTTCTTCGGTGCTGTTCCGGGAATTGGATTACCATCCTGGTCGAGCTCGGGCGCGTTATCGTTTTCGGCGAGCTGAACGGATGGAACGACGCCTGTATCCTGAATCGCTTTCCCGGCGGGCGAGTAGTATTTCGCGATTGAAAGAATGACGGCCCCGCCATCTTCCATCTGAATTGTTTTGCGGAGGCTTGCATCGCCATAGCTTCGCTCGCCGACAATCTGGGCGCGCTTGTCGTCGAGGAGAGCGGCGGCTGCGATTTCGGCTCCGCCCGCAGTTGCGCGATCGGTGATGACGACGAGCGGACCCTTCCAGAGCTCGTCCTGGGACTTGGCGTCAAACTCTGTTTGCGCGGTTTTCTGACCCTTGAGCGCTGTGATCTCGCCCGTGTCAAGGAAGAGATTGGCTAGCGGAACCCCCTTGTCGGGATCGCCTGTGGAGCAATGCCGGAGATCCAGCACGATATACTTCGCTCCCTGCTTCTTCAGGTCCTGCAGCTTTGCTTTGGCTTCGTCAATGCGATTCGCGGCCAGGCTAGTGACGTGCAGATATCCGACCTTTTCGGGCAGAAGCTTCTCTACGACTTGAGGAAATGCAACCGCCGCCCGGTGCAGGGTAATTTTCTGAGGTTCCGGACTGCGTAGGCGCAAGACGGTCACGTCGACTGCGGAGTTTGGATCTCCTCGAAGGAGCTGCTCGGCGTAGGCGAGCGGCATGTCGCGTGTGGCGATGCCGTTTATGCTCTCGATGAGATCGCCGGTCGTGATGCTCGCTTGCTCGGCGGGCGAACCGGGCAGGGCGTCGACCACTGCGACATAGCCATAGCGCTTTGCCAAGATTAGCCCTACTCCCGCTTTGGCGGAATCCTGAGTTTTTTCATATTGCCGGTATTGATCGGCGTTCAAATAACTGGCAAAAGGATCAACTGATTCGAGAAGGCCATTGATTGCGCCTAAGGTAACGCTCTTCATGTCCGGCTCTTCGACGTATTCGAGCTTGATGCGCTCGAGGACCTCGGTATAGACCTTCAGGTGGCCGTAAACGTCGTCTGGCCCGACAGCGCGTCCAGTTCGAGCGCCTATCAAGAGGAGAACGACGACGCAAGTTGAGCTTGCAAGAATGGTCCATTTAAAACGACTGTTCATTGGGATTTCGGGGCGTCACTCAAAGTATATCGAATTGGCGGTCCGGTGATTTAGACGTGAGCTAGCCCGACGCTTCCCGGAAGCCCCTGCTGACCGAGAGAAACACCCTAGGCCGGGACTGAAACGGGGATGGGCAGCTCAGTGGCCGCCGTGGAGGCCCCAGGAGCGAGGTCAAAACGGGCGGTGAAGTGGAAGGTACTTCCGATGCCCGGCTCACTTTCAACCCAGACGCGCCCACCCATCAGCGCGACCAACTGGAACGAGATGGTAAGACCCAGTCCGGTCCCGCCGTATCGTCTCGTTGACGAAGTATCTGCCTGCGTGAAAGCTTCGAAGATGCTTTTTTGCTTCTGCGCTGGGATGCCAATTCCTGTATCGGTGACCGCGAAATGCAAAAGCGCATGCCCATCCGAGATTCGCTCGGGAGTGACCGAGACAGTGACACTGCCTTGGCTAGTGAACTTGATGGCGTTATCGGTGAGGTTCAATAATACCTGGCGAAGGCGAAGCGGATCGCCGATCAGGTTGGTTGGAATGCTGGGCGCGAGCTCCGTGCGCAGGTCCAAATTTTTCTGGCGGGCGCGGAGTGAAACGGACCTGACCAGTTCATCGACCGACGCCAAAAGATTAAAGGGCGTTTTTTCAAGAGTAAGCTTGCGAGCTTCGATTTTCGAGAAATCGAGTATGTCGTTGACTATCGCGAGAAGCGAATCGCTTGAGATTTTGACCACTTCCAGATATTCCCGCTGTTCGTCAGTCAATTCGGTGCTGAGCGCGACGTCCGTCA
>JAFAQG010000668.1 GCA_019246575.1 Acidobacteriaceae bacterium | reverse complement strand
TGACCAATTCCGCCCTTAACGCAAAACCATTTTCAATAAATGGCCTCGATATCCCGCAGGCCGCCTACGCGCAGAGCCGTTTCAGCCTCATCATGGGTGGCCCGCTCGTCGTCAAGCACATTGTAAAGGACCCGAATACTCAGTTTTTCTTCACCTATTTCGGAACGCGGTCTCGAACTCCGCGCCTGTTTACGGAAACCGTCCCCACCTCGGCCGAACGCGTAGGGGACTTCTCGCAGGCAACGCAATCACTCGGGACCTCCGCTACCAGCGTCCCGGTCGCAATCTTCGATCCCACAACGCACATCCAATTCCCTGCAAACGTCATCCCGGCGCGGCTGCTCAACCCCGCATCTCTCCGGCTTCTACAGTTCTATCCAGTGCCGAACGAGCCAGGCACCGCGAACAACTACCAATTTGAAACAGCTGCTCCCAACAACACGGACAATCTCGGGCTGCGCGTACAACGCAATATCACGCAGAAGGATCGTCTGGCCTTCAATTTCCAATATCAGAACCGGGACGGACGCACGCCGCAATGGTACGGAGTTTCGGATTCGACCAGCGGCTACGGTTTGAGCGGCCAAATACAATGGACGCGGAACATCAGCGCCCAGGCGATCAGCAATGCGCAGGTGCGTATCAGTCGCAATCGCACCGAAATCACTCCCTACTTTTCGCTTGTACCCGATGTGGCGGCGCAAATCGGCATTTACCGGCCGTCTAGCAGTCCCCTCGATTACGGCCCTCCCACGTTAACCTTCACAAACTTCGCGGGGCTCACCGATTCGACAGCTACCCTGACCCGGAATCAAACGCAATCGTTCGGCGAAAGCGTCACGCTACTGAAAGGGCTGCACAGCATCACGCTCGGTATGAATTTCACCCGCGCCGACCTGAGCACTCGGAGCGATCCGAACGGCCGCGGCACTCTCAGTTTCAACGGCCTCTTGACGAGCGACCTGACGAGAGGCACTCAACCGGTACCCGGCACCGGATACGATCTGGCCGATTTTCTTCTCGGCGATCCGCAATCGAGTTCCATCCGGTACGGTGACACTAGCAATTACTTCTCTGAAAACCAGTGGTTCGGATACGCGCAGGATGAATGGAAGATGCGACCGAATTTAACGGTCGTTCTTGGCCTTCGCTACGAATTCTTCACTCCGTACGCCGAGAAATACGGCCATATGGCGAATCTGGACATCGCGCCTGGATTCACGAACGTGTCGCTCGCAACCCCTGCAGCGCCCGGCGCCTACACGGGAGTTTTTCCGGCAGGTCTCATCAACCCCGACCACAACAACTTCTCGCCTCGCGTCGGTCTTGCCTGGAAGCTTCCCTGGACCAAGAGGTCCACTCTCCTCCGCACCGGGTATGGCATCTATTACAACGAGCAGTCGTATATCCAACTCGCTCAGCAGCTAGCGCAGCAGCCGCCATTCGCAAAGTCCTACGCCGTTAATACCACTTTGAGTAATCCGCTAACGCTGAACGCGCCCTTTTCGCTTGTGCTCCCGCAATCCATCACCAACACCTTCGCGGTCGACCGCTACTATCGCACTCCTTATGCGCACACCTGGAATTTCAGCATCCAGCACGATTTTGCGCACGGCTATTTCGTCGAAGCAGGCTACGTGGGAACCAAGGGCACTCATCTCGATGTCCGAACGCTTCCGAACGAGCCCCCGCCCGGCAGCCCGCAACTGCTGACGCAACGCAATCAGCTGGGCGACGCCGTCGGGTTCACGTACGACCTGCCCGTGGGCAACTCCATTTTCAATGCTCTCCAGCTTCGCGCGGTGCGGCGCTTCAATCGCGGTATCTCCTTCAACGCTTTCTATCAACTTGCAAAATCCATCGACGATACACCGAGCCTCGGCGGCGCGGGCAACACAGTTGTACAGAACTGGCTCGATATAGAAGGCGATCGCGGCCTGTCCGCTTTCGATGTGCGCCACCAGTTCCAGTCTGGCTTCGTCTGGACCTCGCCCGTTGCCGCACCCGGCTCGCGGATCGCAGCGGATACCAAGCTCGGCCGTCTTC
>JAFAQG010000573.1 GCA_019246575.1 Acidobacteriaceae bacterium | reverse complement strand
GACCGACATGCTCAATAATCCGAACAGCTCGATTGTGGACGCAGAGCTTACGAAGGTACTCGGCGGGAATCTGGTTAAAGTTGTCGCATGGTACGACAACGAGTGGGGTTACTCAAACCGCATTGTCGATTTGATCGCGTTCCTAGGTAAGAAGGGACTTGCGGATACGAAATCCGAAGCCGGAAAGCAGGAGGCAGAACTGGCGCAGCCAATCTCGCGATAAGCGCAGTTCCAGAGCTAGTGTTTAACGGCCTTGATCACAGCCTCGGTGAACTCTTCGCTTGAGGCGGTTCCGCCGACATCGCCGGTTAGCGATTTGCCGTCCCGGTAAACGGATTCAATACCGCTCTGTAGTTTGCGAGCGGCTTCGCTCTCGCCCAAATGAATGAGCAGCATGACGGCCGAGAGCATGAGTGCCGTCGGGTTTGCTTTTCCCTGGCCCGCGATATCGGGCGCGCTGCCGTGTACAGCTTCGAACACAGCGTGCGTTTCGCCCATGTTTGCGCCGGGCACGATACCGAGCCCGCCGACGAGGCCTGCCGCTAAATCAGAGACGATGTCGCCATACAGGTTAGGCAGCAGAAGAATGTCAAACGTCTCCGGGCGAATCACAAGCTGCATGGACGCGTTATCGACGATCAGCTCTTTGTACTGAATCTCGGCATAATGCTTTGCGACTTCGCGGCAGCAGCGTAGAAACAGGCCGTCGGCCAGTTTCATGATGTTGGCCTTATGTATGGCGGCAACACGCTTGCGGCTGTTTTTGCGCGCGTATTCGAACGCGTAACGAGCAATGCGCTCAGAGGCTGTCCGCGTGATGACTTTCAGGCTTGTAACGACGTCCTTTACAATCTCGTGCTCCAGGCCGGAATACAGATCTTCCGTGTTTTCGCGAAAGATGACCATATCGATCTGCACATCCTGAAACCGCGTTTTGATGCCTGGCATGGTTCTAACCGGGCGGACGTTGGCGAAGAGATCGAGCGCCTTTCGCAAGGCAACGTTGACGCTTTGGAAGCCTCCGGCGACAGGTGTTGTGACCGGACCCTTCAAGCCGACCCGCGTTTCGTGGAGAGAGTCGAGTAAGTATTGAGGCAGCGTTTTGCCGGCTTCGAGGATGATGGCTTCGTTCAGCTCAGCGCGACGCCAACAGATATCGACACCTGTTGCATCCACCGCGCGAACTGTAGCTTGGGCGACCTCGGGGCCGATGCCGTCTCCCGGAATGAGGGTGCAGTAGTGGGGCACCCTTCGATTCTAGTTGCAGAAATGTATCTGCAAGATTAAGACCGCTTATCAGGTGCTGCGGGGGATCTAGGATTCGTGAGCGTCGGTATCGCCGGAGCGAAGTTGTTTCAGGCGCTCTTCGCGGCGTGCGGCGCGCTCGGCAGCGCGTTTGACGAGTTCCGAACCGACGAGCTCAAGCTTGGCGGTTTCAGCGCCATCGCCCTTGCGCCATCCTAGTTTCACGATCCGCGTGTAGCCGCCGTTGCGCTGGTTGAAGCGCGGGCCGAGCTTTTCGAATAGCTTTTCGACCGAGTCTTTAGTAAGCAGGAAGGCTGCTGCCTGGCGGCGTGCGTGAAGAGTGTCCTGTTTTGCGAGACTGATCATCTTTTCGACGAGAGGACGAGCGGCTTTGGCCTTCGGAATAGTGGTCGTAATCCGCTCCTCTTCGATGACATTCGTGACGAGGCCGCGAAGGAGGGCGCGCCTTGCGCCGATGTCGCGCTTGAGTTTTACGCCGGCTTTGCGGTGCCGCACGAGTTACTCCTCGGCCCCTGCGCCGTAACTATCCTGCTGCCCGTATTCGGACACGGGCGGAGGCGGTGCGCCGCCCACCAGACGCCCTTGATTATCGAACTTCATGCCGAACGAAAGGCCGAGACCGGAAAGGATTTCTTTAATCTCGTTCAGAGACTTCCGTCCGAAGTTCTTGGTCCGCAGCATCTCGGATTCGGATTTCTGGACCAGGTCGCCGATGGTCTGAATGTTCGCGTTCTTAAGACAATTGTAAGAACGGACGCTGAGCTCGAGCTCTTCCACAGAACGATTCAGGACCTCGTTCATCTGGTTGGCGGCGCGCTCCGCCGGCTCTTCGGCGATCTCCGGCGTTTCTTCGAAGTTGATGAAGATCGTCATATGATCTTTGAGCAACTTCGCTGCCTGCCCGATTGCATCTTGCGGCGAGATTGCGCCATTGGTCCAGACTTCGACGTTCAGCTTGTCGTAATCGGTGTTCTGGCCCAAGCGCGCAGCTTCGACAGTATAGTTCACCTTGCGAACAGGCGAGTGTACGGAATCGATCGGGATATAGCCAATCGGCAGATCCTCATCGTAGTTGCGATCTGCAGAAACGTAGCCGCGGCCGCTCTTGATGCGCACCTCGATACTGAGGCTCGCGCCTTCGCCGACGGTGGCGATGTGCAGATTGCGGTCAAGAACTTCGACGTCGTGATCGGTTTCGATCTGGCCACTCATCACTTCGCCGGGACCTTGGAATTGTATGCGGGCGATGCGCGTTCCCTCGCCCATCATCTTGAAAGGAACCTGCTTCAGGTTCAGGATGATGTCGGTTGCGTCCTCGACCACACCAGGAATGGGGCTGAACTCGTGCGAAACTCCCTCGATGCGGACGCCGGTGATGGCTGCGCCTTCGATAGAGCTGAGGAGCACGCGGCGCAGGCCGGTGCCGATGGTGGAACCGAACCCGCGCTCGAACGGCTGAGCGGTGAATTGACCGTAACGCTCGGTGAGCGACTCGGTATTTGCGACTAAACGCTTCGGCTTCTGGAATCCTTTGAACATATAGGTTGCTTTGTCCTTTTCGTCGATTTCCCGGAGTTGTTTCTTACTTCGAGTACAGCTCGACGATGAGCTGTTCGTTTAACTGGATCTGGACCAACTCTTCGCGCTTCGGTTGCTGCAAAACTCGCGCTCGCAGGGCATCGCGGTCCACTTCGAGCCAGGCGGGACTGGGAGCGTGGGCGGTGGCGTCGCGAGCTGAAAGGATGAAGGGATTGTTGCGGCTTTTTTCGCGAATTTCGATCGCGTCGCCGGGTTTGACCGTATAGGAAGGGATGTTCACTTTCCGGCCGTTTACGTTCACGTGGCCGTGGCGCACGAGCTGGCGGCCCTGCGCGCGACTCGTAGCGAGGCCCATGCGATAGACGACATTGTCGAGCCGCTTCTCGAGCATCGCGAGCATGAGATCGCCCGTGATACCTTTTTGATTCACGGCCTTCTCGTAGAGATTCCGAAATTGGCCTTCGAGAACGCGGTAATAGCGCCGTGCTTTCTGCTTCTCGCGCAGTTGCAGACCGTATCCTACTACTTTGGCTTTCTTGTCCTTACCGTGCTGGCCAGGGGCAAAGTTGCGCTTCTCGATAGCGCATTTTTCGCTGTGACAGCGCTCGCCCTTCAAGAACAATTTCATGCCCTCGCGCCGGCAAAGCCGGCAAACGGGGCCGCTATAACGTGCCAATCTAAAAAACCTCCAATCGACAACTCCCGAGCGCAGCTTTTGATCGCGTTCCGCGCTCGAGCTATTTGCAGGTGCGGTTTACAGCCCGCCAGGCCTTCTTCCCGCTTATGGATTATTCCTCAAAGGCAGCGCACGAGCTGCCTCACAATAAAATTCTTAAACTCTCCGCTTCTTTGGCGGACGGCAACCGTTGTGCGGAATCGGGGTAACGTCCTTGATCGAGCGCACTTCGATGCCGGCGGTTGCCAGCGCACGCACGGCGGACTCCCGTCCTGAACCCGGTCCGGCAACGCGAACCTCGACGGTGCGAACCCCGGCTTCCTTCGCTTTGTTCGCAGCCGTCAGCGATGCCTGCTGGGCGGCAAAGGGAGTACCCTTGCGAGAACCTCGGAATCCGAGAGAGCCGGAGCTGGACCATGCCAACACATTCCCCAAAGTGTCCGTGAATGTGATGATCGTGTTGTTGAACGACGCCTGAATATGCACGGTTCCGTACGGAACGTTTTTCTTTTCCTTCTTCTTGAAGGACTTCTTTTTCGCGGTTTTTGCCGGTGCCTTTGCCATGCTGAATTCCGAGATTACGTCTTCGCAGTCGCCTTTTTCCTATTGGCGACCGTTCCCTTACGCGGTCCTTTGCGGGTGCGCGCGTTGGTGTGTGTACGCTGCCCGCGGGCGGGCAGGCCACGGCGGTGACGCAGACCGCGATACGAACCCATTTCCATGAGTCGCTTGATGTTCATCGAGACTTCCTTACGCAGGTCGCCTTCGATTGCGCCCTCACCCTCGATGAGGTTGCGAAGATGGTTTACTTCTTCTTCCGATAGATCCGCAACTTTCTTATCCGGATCCACCTGCGCCCGGTGCAGCAGAGACAATGCACGAGTGCGCCCGATTCCGTAAATATAGGTCAGCCCGATGGCTGACCGCTTTCTGGCTGGTAAATCAATTCCCGCAATACGCGCCATATTCTATTCCTCTAGCCTTTTCACTCGCCTAACCTTGCCGCTGCTTGTGCTTCGGATTGGTACAGATGACCCGTACGACACCGTGCCGGTGAATGATCTTGCACTTGTCACAAAGCTTTTTGACTGACGCCCGTACCTTCATTGTTCGATTCTTTCGATTCAGTGTGTCACGGCCTCGATAACACCCATGGCCCGTTATTGGTAACTGCCACCATGTGCTCGAAATGAGCCGAGTACGAACCATCTTTGGACACTGCCGTCCATTTGTCCGGCATGACCTTCGTATCCGGTTTGCCGGCGTTAACCATAGGTTCGATGGCGAGAACCATGCCGGGTTTCAGACGCGGATTTTCGCCGCGCCGGTCAACGTAGTTCGGAATCTGCGGCTCTTCGTGTAAAGAGGTCCCGATCCCATGTCCTACGAATTCGCGAACGATAGAAAACCCGTTCGATACGACGTGCCTCTCCACCGTGCCGCAGATATCCGAGAGGCGATTTCCGGCTCGAACCCGATTGATGGCGAGCTCCAAGCTCTCTTCGGTGACCTTCAATAAGCGCTTTACGGAGTCGTTCACCTCGCCGACTGCGACCGTCAGAGCCGAATCGCCGTAATAGCCGTCCAGCAGAACGCCGGTGTCGATAGACACAATGTCGCCGCGTTTGAGCTTTCGCTTTGCCGACGGCATGCCATGAACAACTTCCTCGTTTACCGACGTACACAGCACAAACGGATACTTCGTGCCCGAGGCTTGCGTGTAATAGCCTTTGAAGGCCGGCTTTGCTCCCGCGTTGGCGATCATTTTTTCCGCAGCGATCTCAAGCTCCTGCGTGGTGACGCCTTCGGCCACCATAGCCTTTAGATCCTGCAGGATGTTATAGACCAGCATCCCGCTACGGCGAAGTTTGTCGAGCTCGGCAGCGCTTCTACGCACAATCACGTTCTCACGTTCGCGTTCGGAACGGACCCTTCTCCGATTAGACCGGCCAGCGACAGAGCTTCGCGAATGGATCGCATAATCTCTTCGGGCGTTTTGCTTGCTCCCTGCGTTTCGATCATCGGCAGACCCGCTTGGCGGAAAAAATCCAGCAAAGGGCGCGTCTGCTTGTCGTACTCGGTCAACCTCTGTCGAATGACCGATTCCTTGTCGTCCTCGCGAGTCGCCAGCGTGGCCCCGTCCAAATCGCAAATTCCCGAAACTTTAGGCGGATGAGTTTTTATACCGTAGAGGGTTCCACAAACGGGACACTGGCGACGACCGCTGAGGCGGGCTACAATTCGACCGTGGTCAACCACTAAGTGTACCACGGCGGGCCGGCAATGACACTGGCCGACGATCTGGAGCAACACCCCGGCCTGTCCTACTGTCCTCGGATAGCCGTCCAGAATGGCGCCCGAACGGCAATCGGCCTCGTTGAGCCTGAGCTGAACCATGTCGTTCACCAGCTCGTCAGGCACCAGCTTTCCCGCCTTCATCAACTGCTCGACTTGAAGTCCGATCTCGTCGCGCGCGGCAACGTGCCGGCGCAGCATATCGCCGGTGGAGATGTGCGGCCATTGGAAACAGTCCTGCAGCAACTTGGCCTGGGTACCTTTACCCGACCCGGGCGAGCCGAACAGTATGACGACAGGCGCGGGCGCCCCGTTGGGTCCTTGACTCAAGCGATCAGCTTGTACTACTGCGGCGACCGCGGATGCGCCCGGCGCGCGGAGTGAAACCCTCGTAATGGCGCATGATCAGTTGCGCCTCGATCTGGTTCACGGTATCCATCGCAACGCCCACTACAATCAGAAGCGAGGTGCCGCCGAAATAGAACGTG
>JAFAQG010000551.1 GCA_019246575.1 Acidobacteriaceae bacterium | reverse complement strand
CCGGGCAGTCCATTTAAGACGTCCGGAGTGAAGATCTCGGCGACGTGCCCCATCTTGCGGGCGCTGTGGATTTTTCGTCCATCACTCGACGCGATTCCAGCACTCTCCTGGCCGCGATGTTGTAACGCGTAGAGGCCGAGATAGACCAGATTCGCGGCCTCAGCATGCCCGTAGAGCGCGAAAACACCGCACTCCTCATGCAGTTTGTCGAACGGCTCGTCGTGGAAATCTTGCCTCTCGCGGGCGTATTGGGAAAAACTCAATATCCCCTCATCGAAACAAAGCAGCTATACCAGAACAGGATCGTGAAGCAGGTTTACCAAACCGGTATCCCACAGCCCTTTGAGCTCCTCGACACGGCTGTCAACCAGGATGTTGCCTCGATTGCGAATTACCAGTCTTGATTCAAGTGTAACGCCTATTGCCAGCGCTTCAATAGCATTTCTCTTCGCGCACACAAAAACAATTTCGGGCATCGATGTCGATACCAGAATTCTCGAAGGAGCTTCGTGGAAGAGAAGCAATTCGGGATCCAGATCCGAGTCGAGCGCGATGTCAGCGCCGACGTTCGCCCCTCCAAAACATGACTCCGCGATCGCGACCGCGAGACCGCCATCGCTCAAATCGTGAGCGGATTGGACAGCATCTTCCCGGACCAGCTCGCGAACCGCAGCCTGCACACGCTTCTCATACTCCATGTCCAGGGCCGGCGGCTTACCCCAAAGCTGATCGAGCACAACTTTGGCGTATTGGGTTGCGCCGAATTCGTCGCGTGTCGCAGGACGCAAGCCGCCGAGAAGAATGACGGCAGTACCCGGATGCTTGAATTCGAAGCCAACAGGAATCGCCGTGGGCAGCGTCCCAACAATCCCAACAACCGGCGTCGGAGAAATTGGTGTTCCGAGAGTCTCGTTATACAGACTGACGTTGCCGCCCGTGACCGGCACTTCAAAAAACCGGCAAGCCTCAGCGAGTCCTTCGATGGATTCGACAAGCTGCGCCATGATCTCCGGGCGCTCCGGATTGCCGAAGTTCAGGTTGTTGGTGGTTGCGAGAGGGAGCGCTCCCATGGTCGACAGGTTACGGCAGCATTCGGCAACGATGAGCTGAGTGCCTGTGCGCGGGTCGAGCGCGCAGTACCGGCCGTTGCCGTCGAGCGACACGGCGATTGACGTATTCGTGCCCTTCATGCGGAGCACAGCTGCGTCGGAGCCGGGCCCGACCACCGTATTGGTACGAACCTGGTAATCGTACTGTTCCCAAATCCAGCTTTTGGAACAGATATCGCCCGATTCCAAAAGAGCCTTCAGATCGGCATTCAGGTCTTTGCTGCGAAACGCGGGGCCATGGAGCGGAGCAGTACGCAGCGCCTCCGTGTACGGTCTGTTGTAGCGCGGAGCCTCGTCTGCGAGAGCGCGATTGGGTATTTCCGCAACGACCTCGCCCTGATTTTTCACGCGCAGCATGCCGTCTGCCGTGACCGCACCTACTGTTGCCGCATCGAGACCCCATTTCTGGAAAACTTGGAAGATCTCGTGCTCGCGGCCCCTTTCCGCAACGAGTAACATGCGCTCCTGTGATTCGGAGAGCATCATTTCGTACGGCGTCATGCCCTGCTCGCGCTGCGGCACATACTGGAGATCGATTTCGATGCCGGTGCCGGCGCGGCTCCCCATCTCGCACGTCGATGAAGTCAGACCCGCTGCGCCCATATCCTGAATGCCCACGACAGCTCCCGTTTTCATTGCTTCGAGGCACGCTTCGAGCAGCAGCTTCTCCATGAATGGGTCCCCAACCTGGACGTTCGGACGTTTCTGCTTCGATTGCTCCGTGAACTCGGCGGACGCCATGGAGGCCCCGTGAATGCCATCGCGTCCGGTCCTCGCGCCTACATAGATGACGGGATTGCCGACACCGCTCGCTTTCCCATAGAAGATCTCGTCGTGACGGAACACGCCGAGCGCGAATACGTTTACCAGAGGATTGCCGTTATAGCTTTCTTCGAAAACGCACTCGCCGCCCACGGTCGGCACACCGAAGCAGTTGCCGTAATGCGAAATGCCGGAGACGACACCTTCCAGAATACGGCGGTTCCGCGGGCCATTCTGCTCGTCTTCGAGCGGGCCGAAGCGAATCGAATCCATGACCGCGATGGGACGAGCGCCCATGGTGAAAATGTCGCGCAGAATTCCGCCCACGCCCGTCGCTGCGCCTTGAAATGGCTCGATAAAGCTTGGATGATTGTGCGATTCGATCTTAAATGCAATCGCAACGCCGTCGCCGATGTCGATAACGCCCGCGTTTTCGCCAGGCCCCTGCAGAATGTGTTTACCTTGGGTGGGAAGTTTTTTCAGGTGGATGCGAGAGCTCTTATAAGAACAATGCTCGCTCCACATCACGCTGAAGATGCCGAGTTCGGTGATGGTGGGCTCGCGTCCCAACAAGCTGACGATGTTCTCGTACTCTGCTGGTGTCAGTTGATGGGCAGCGATCACATCGGATGTGATCGTAGTCGTCATTTCGTCAAGGCAGCGAGGGAAGGTACGGTGAGAAGCGATTCGAGCAGCGTGATTCCATCGGTATTGCCGACCAGAGGGTCGGCCGCACGTTCCGGATGAGGCATCATGCCCATTACGTTGCGGCCGGCATTGAGGACGCCCGCTATGTCGCGCATGGAACCGTTACAGGGCTCTGCATATCGAAGCACGATGCGGTCCTCCGCCTCGAGTTCGTCGAGTGTTCTTTGATCCGCAACATAGCAGCCTTCACCATGGGCAACGGGAAGGCGCAGCATCTGTCCTTTGCGCGCCAGGCGCGTGAAGGGAGAGTCACGGGTTGCAACTTCAACACGCACTGTACGGCACACGAACTTCAGCCCGGCATTGCGCACCAGAGCTCCTGGCAGCAAGCCCGATTCGGTAAGCACCTGGAAGCCGTTGCAAATCCCCAGAACCAGCCCGCCATCCCGCGCAAACCGTTTCACGGCATGCATCACCGGGGAGAACTTTGCGATTGCGCCGCATCTCAAGTAATCGCCATACGAAAATCCGCCGGGCAAAATCACGGCATCGACGTCGCCCAGGGTTGTGGAATTATGCCAAATGAACTCGGCTCGGCGGCGGAGATTGTGGGAAACCGCGAACCAAGCGTCGTGGTCGCAGTTGCTGCCCGGAAAGACGACGATGGCAACCTTCATTTCGGGCAGAAAGCTGTCGGATTAGGCACCGGTGGCAGCGGCCGGGGCGGCTTTTTTCCGGCTAGCGCGCCTCTTCTCGACCGGCGGCTGACGATCGCTCTTCTTCAAAGCCGGCAGAACGATTGAGGTTACAAACTTCTTCTCGCCATGATCATCAAACTTGATTACGATGTACTCGTCGTTACAGGAGAGCACCGAGCCGAGGCCGAATTTTCCATGCTCGACTTGTGCTCCCTGCGCAAATGCCGGTTTATTGGCCATGGCTCGGGATCCTCTATACGTCATTGTAACAATTCGACTTAGTGCGCGCCAAACTACTGACGATAGCGCCCTCTGAGGCGCAAAGCGGTGATAACGAGTAATTCATATAATGAAGTAGGCAAGGCATGGAGGAGCTGAAAAAAAAGCTTCAGGAAGAGATCGCGGCGCTAGAGTACGAGTTGCGCAATGAGCTCCCGAAGGAGATCCTAAAGGCTCGCGCGCATGGTGACCTGAGCGAGAATGCCGAATACCACGCGGCCAAAGAGCGCCAGGCTTGGGTGAACGCCAAGCTAGGCTCGCTACAATCCCGGCTTCGAGAGCTGTCCATGATCGATATGTCGAAAATTCCGCGCGACCGCGTCGGGTTGGGCTCCCAAGTCGTGGTCCTCGACCTAAACAAGGACGAGGAGCAGACGTACAATCTGGTCACCAGCGAGGAAGCCGACGTCGCGAACGGAAAGATCTCTACTAGCTCTCCCATTGGGCGAGGTCTTCTCGGGAAGCGTGTCGGTGATACCGTGAAAATCAACATTCCTGACGGCGTCAGGGAAATGGAAATTATTAGCTTGACAACCATCCATGGCGAGCCCTCGTAAGCAGAAGTAGATGACCTACACTCGCGCAATTGGTCTGGCCGCCAACCGAGTCATCAGGCTAATTGTCCGGGCACTTGCGCTTTCGAAAATTAACCCCAATGTCCTGACCTTTCTCGGGCTGTTGATCAACATGGTGGCGGCCGGGTTCCTTGCGTTTGGGAGGTTCCGGACCGCCGGACTGGTGATCATTTTCGCCGGCCTGTTCGACATGGTGGACGGGCGCGTAGCACGGGAAACCAATCGCGTGACGCGCTTTGGCGCGTTTTTCGATTCGGTGCTCGACCGGTATTCGGATCTCGGTCTGCTAGTGGGGCTTCTCGTTTATTACGGCACCATTAATCGGCCGTCTTACGTGGTGCTAACGTCCGTTGTCATGACCGCTTCGGTAATGATCAGCTATACACGTACCCGTGCCGAGAACATCATTCCGAGCTGTAAGGTCGGTTTCCTGGAGCGCCCGGAGCGCATCGTCCTGCTGATCATCGGCGCGTTGTTCGACCGCATGGCGCCCGTGCTCTGGGCGATCGCGGTTTTAGGCAACCTGACAGTAATTCATCGTATGATCTTCACCTATCAGGAAGCGAAACGTCTGGAGGATGCCCAGCTTCGCGCTGCGGCAGCGGTGGCCGGTTCCGCTAAGGTGAGAGGCGGCTGAAGCTCAGTTTCCGTCCTCTGTCACAACGACTGCAAACGCGACTTCCGAGATGTGGGTAAGGGAGACCGAGATGCGCTTCACCCCAGAGTGCTCGGCGATCTCCAGCGCCACACCGGATAGCCGCAGCGTAGGTCGTCCTGACGGCTCATTGACTACTTCGATATCGCGCCACGTCACACCCTGGCTCCAGCCTGTGCCAAGCGCTTTCATCCCGGCCTCTTTCGCAGCAAAGCGAGCGGCAAAGCGCTCGGCTGCATTCGCCTTTCTTGAAGCATAAGTTCTCTCGGCGTCCGTGAAGACGCGGTTCAGAAATCGGTTACCGTACTGCTCAATGGTTCTGCGAATTCTCGGAACCTCGGCCAGATCTGTGCCGATGCCCAGGATCATGTGCATGTCAGGTCCGCAACACGGCGATCGGAACGGCAGCCGATGCTAACGCGCCGAAAGCACCGCCTTCGGATACACGACAACTACAGTGTTCAAGCCGCCTCTGGCAAACGACGCGTGCGAGGACGCTTTAACTTATCCCTGTGATTTGCGAAAACTCGCCCAGCGCTTCTTTTGCGCTGCGGCGATCCTCTTCCTAGCCTCGGGGCTAAGTACGCGTTTCTTTCTGCCGGTTCCGGTGCTGGAACCATCCGAGGATTCGGATGAGGAGCCGGCACTCTTGGGCGGCCTTCCAACCCGGCGGCCCATCATTGACCTTACCTGGCTAATCTGTTCGTCTAATTTCTGCTTTTGTGCTTCCAGGCCCTGTAGAGCCGCTTCGAGTATTTCTCTATTCGGGGACGCCGAAGTTCTTGCCATATTTATGTTAGTAACACAACCACCTTGAGTTTACTAATTCTGACGCACATTTTCTTCCGAATAGCACAACAAAGTTACGGGGCCGTCGTTTACTAGGCGGACCTGCATGTGAGCCTGAAAAACGCCGCTGGCCACCGGAACTCCTGTGTTTCGGCATGCTTCTACAAAGTATTTATACAATTCTTCTGCAATGTCAGGCCGGGCAGCTTCAGAGTATGAAGGTCGGTTGCCCTTCCTGATATCGCCGTAAAGTGTAAATTGCGATACTATCAGGAGCTCACCGGAAACCTGTATGACGCTCCGGTTCATTTTTCCCGCCGTATCGGAGAAGATACGGAGTTGCACTATTTTTCGGGCAAGATAATCGGCTTGCACGGTCGTGTCATCGAATCTGATCCCAAGAAATACTAATAGTCCTGGGCCTATCTCCGCAACAATGCGATCTGACACCGTAACGCTCGCATTTGAAACTCTCTGCACTAGCGCACGCATAGATTGCTCAAACATTCAGATTGGGTAACCAAAGTTCGAGAATAGCGAGCATGAAGTTCGAATTCTTGGACCACCCGGCCGATATCGGTTTTCGTGCTTACGGCCGAAGCCTCGAAGAGCTGTTCGCTAACTGTGCCCTCGCAGTGGTTTCGATCATCATGGACTCGTCGAAAATAGTAAGCAGAGAACGCATATCTCTCGTTGTGGAGGGTTCCGGCTATGAAACGCTGCTCGTAAATTGGCTGAACGAAGTGCTGTATTACATCGATTCCAAGCGGATGACGTTTAAGGAATTTGAAATTCCAAGTCTAACTGAATCAAGAATCGACGCGATTGCAGTCGGTGAAGCGCGCGATGCCGGGCGGCATCCCCCCAAAGTAGTCGTAAAGGCCGTCACCTATCATCAACTGAGTCTCAGACAAACTGACGGCCGATGGGTGGCCGAGGTGTATGTTGATGTCTGATGGCCGACCTTACGGTTGAAGCGATCGATTCGCTGCGCTATCGCATTCCCCGGGACGAGAGCCTCGGAATGCTTACCGATGTAAGGCTTTACGCTAGCGCATTACTTATCGACCAAATCCGGAAGGATCAATCGTTGCAACAGGCCGTTAACGTTGCGATGTTGCCCGGCATTGTAGGGCCAAGCCTTGCAATGCCCGATATCCATCAAGGGTACGGATTCCCGATCGGCGGAGTCGCCGCTACAGATATGGGATCAGGCGTCGTCTCTCCGGGCGGCGTAGGGTTTGATATTAACTGCGGCGTGCGTCTGGTCGGTACGAACCTGCAAGAGAATGACGTCCGGCCAACTCTAAAGAAGCTGGTAGACCAACTGTTCCGGGATATTCCTTGCGGGACGGGAACGGAAGGGCGAGTGAAAATTAAACGCGCCGAGCTGGACAGTGTTCTACGCGAAGGCGCACGTTGGATGGTCGCGAATGGCTACGGCGAGGAGTCGGATCCCGAGTTTGCCGAAGCCGGCGGAGCGATTCCAGGCGTGCTGGTCAACAAGGTCTCGGATCGAGCCAAGGAGCGCGGATACCCGCAATTAGGAACGCTTGGCAGCGGTAACCATTTCCTGGAAGTGCAGTATGTCGATGAGATCCACGACCGCGACGCTGCTCGAGCACTACACCTGGACGAGAGACAAGCAGTCGTACTGATCCATTCCGGTTCTCGTGGCCTCGGTCACCAGGTTTGCACGGAGTATGTAGCGCTCATGAATGACGTCATGCCGAAATACAAAATTGTCCTCCCGGACCGTCAGCTCGCCTGCGCTCCTATCCAATCCGAGGCGGGGCAATCCTATCTGGGCGCGATGGCCGCTGCGGCTAACTTTGCTTGGGCGAACCGTCAGGCCATCATGCATTTCGTTCGCGACGCTTTTCGTCGCGTTTTCGGGGATAATGTTCGCCTCGATCTTATCTATGACGTTTGCCATAACATAGCCAAGCGCGAAGAGCATTCGCTTGATGGTCAGACGCGAGAAGTCCTTGTTCACCGAAAAGGCGCGACGCGAGCGTTTCCACCCGGCCACCCTGAGATTCCGCGGCCGTACCAAACTGTCGGTCAGCCTGTGTTTGTCCCGGGAAGTATGGGCACGGCGTCCTGGGTATTAGTCGGCCAGCCCGGCGCGATGCAGGAAACGTTCGGAAGCGTTTGTCATGGCGCCGGTCGCGTCATGAGTCGGACTGCTGTACGCAAAGGTAAAGACGCGCGCGAAGAGCAACGGAAATTGGAGCAGAATGGCATTTTCGTCCGCAGCGGATCGCGCGACGGCATTCTGGAAGAGTTGCCCGAAGCCTATAAGAACGTGGACGAAGTCATCGAGGTGGTACACCAGGCCGGACTTGCAAAGAAGGTCGCACGCTTGCGGCCTATGTGCGTTATCAAGGGATGACCGCGCCGTTCTCAGCTGAGAGAAGACCTAGCATGAATA
>JAFAQG010000520.1 GCA_019246575.1 Acidobacteriaceae bacterium | reverse complement strand
ATCATCGCATCGGTTTGACCTTGCACCAGCTTGACCTCACCATGCAGGGCCGCTTGCAGCCCATCATCGACGCGCTCACGACCTACTACCAGTCCGAGCGCCTGCGGGACGAAGGTCAAGCCGCTTAGATCGGTCGCTCGCATGCTGCGCGATCTGCCGTGACGCTCCGCGCAGCTCTTGCCCAAGGAACCGAACTCCTCGAGAAGGCGTCCGTCCCGGTGCCGCGCTTAACCGCGGAAGTCCTGCTCTGCCACGCCATGCACTGCGATCGCACGTACCTCTACGCTCACGCCGAAGAAGAACTCCCGCAGCGCGCCTGGATTCACTACGGCCGATACCTGGACGAGCGGCTGAAAGGAAAGCCGACGCAGTACATCACGCACCGGCAGGAGTTCTTCGGACGCGATCTCTACGTCAACGAGCACGTTCTAATTCCCCGGCCCGAGACCGAGCACCTGGTGGAAACAGCGCTCGCTTACTTGAGACTGCGGCCGGGGTCAACCGTCCTCGATCTCGGCACCGGCTCGGGTGCAATCGCGATTTCGATTGCGTTGGAGAGCAGTGCGCCTGTGCTTGCTTCCGACATTTCCCTTGAGGCGCTCTCGGTCGCCGAGCGGAACCGCAGAGGATACGGAGCGCCTGTCTTCTATTTCGCGGCTGACTTACTCGCGCCCGTGCGTCCCGCGAGCGTTGGCTTGCTAGTTTCGAATCCGCCCTATGTTCCGGGTTCGGATGCCGCGAACATGCAAGCCGAGGTGCGCGATTGGGAGCCGCACGTTGCCTTATTTGCGGGCGCGACCGGATTGGAAATTTACCGGCGGCTGATCTCCCAGGCCGAATGCGCCGTAAAACCCGGCGGCCGCCTCATGCTGGAACTGGGTTATCAGTCACTTGAGGGTGTTCGCGAGATTTTGCAACCAAGATGGACCGACGTGGATGTTATACACGATCTCGGGGGCTGGCCGCGCGTGATCGCGGCCACGCTGTTGCCGTGGTAAAAAGTCGTGCGCGCGAAATCGATACGTGCGACTATGATTTCTGAAAAACGTGAATACTGTTCTGGAGCTGCAGTCGCTTCACAAACACTATCCGTCTCATCGCGCGGTCAACGGCATCACTCTCGCGATCGAGAGAGGTGAGTTCTTTTCGCTGGTGGGGCCGTCGGGCTGCGGTAAAACTACAACACTCCGGCTTATCGCCGGATTTGAAGAGCCGACCTCAGGCGACATACTGCTGAACGGCCGTTCGCTCGCTGCACTGAACCCATATCAGCGGGATGTCACGACAGTATTCCAGAACTACGCTTTGTTTCCTCACCTAACAGTTGCGGAAAACGTGGCGTTTGGATTGGAGCGCCGGGCGTTTCCGAAGCGAAGCGTGCGAGACAAGGTCGCGAAGGCGCTTGCTCTCGTGCAGCTCTCCGGCAAAGAAACACGATTCCCGCACCAGATCTCAGGCGGAGAGCGGCAACGCGTTGCTGTGGCCCGCGCGCTGGTGGTCGAACCCGAGGTCCTTTTGCTGGACGAGCCCTTGTCTGCGCTCGACCCGAAGCTGCGCAAGCAGATGCGCCTCGAGCTGAAGGCCCTGCAGAGGAGAGTCGGCGTGACGTTCCTGTTCATTACTCACGACCAGGAAGAAGCGCTTTCGCTGTCGGACAGAATGGCGGTGATGAATCGCGGCGTGTTGGAACAGGTGGGCAGACCGGACGAGTTGTATCTCCATCCTGGCTCGAAGTTCGTGGCCGAGTTTCTCGGCGAGGTGAACTGGGTCAATGGGGCCGCACTAAGACCGGAATCGCTGCATGTTTCTCGCGAACGGCCCGGCGCGGGCGTTCCTTCGTCGAGTGCCGTCGTACAGGGATCCACGTTTCTAGGAAACCGGGTACATCTGCAGACGCGGCTGGGAAATGGAGGCGATTGCACCATAGAGCTCGATGACCATGGTTGCGACTACACGCCCGGTGAACCTGTACATATCTGGTGGCGGGCAGACGACGAGCTTAGAATTCCGCCGTCCGCCTGAGAGATGAACCGGCTGCGATTGCTGTTTCTCGCTCCGGCGGCATCCGTGATGCTGCTGCTGTTTCTCGCACCGTTGTTGATCGTTGTCGCCTATAGCGGCATGACGCGCGGGGCTTACGGCGGCGTTACTCAGCCCTGGACCTTAGAAAACTATTTGCGTGTTTTCGATCCGTTATATCTCGAGGTGTTATGGCGATCGGTGTGGGTTTCAGCCGTTTCGACTGCCATTTGTTTAGTACTGGGATTTCCGCTGGCGCTGTACATCGCCCGTGCGGGCCGGCACAAAACGCTGCTATTGAACTTAGTCATGCTTCCGTTCTGGACCAGCTTCCTGATTCGGACCTACGCCTGGATGTTTTTGCTGCGCGACACGGGACTCATTAACAGTGGGTTGGAGGGCTTGCATATCATATCCGGTCCCTTGCCGCTGCTGTTTAATACTGGGGCTGTCATTCTCGGGCTGGTGTACGGGTATCTGCCCTTCATGGTTCTTCCTTTGTACGCCACGCTCGAGAAGCTCGATCCATCGCTGCTGGATGCGGCAGCCGATCTCGGAGCGCGGCCGTTCGTTGCGCTATGGAGAGTGGTGGTTCCTCTCTCGAGGCCGGGCATGATGGCAGGCAGCCTGCTTGTGTTCATTCCGTGTTTGGGCGCATATCTCACTCCCGACTTGATGGGCGGAGGCAAAACAGTGATGATCGGTAACCTGGTCCAGAATCAGTTCACGACAGCCCGCGATTGGCCATTCGGTGCAGCGGTTTCGTTGCTGGTTATGGCTCTCGTGTTGTTTGTTATGCGCGCGCTGTCGCGGCAAACGAGCGAACTGCTGTGAAGCGCTTCCTGCCCGTTTATGCCGCTTGTGCCTATGTATTTCTCTACGCGCCGCTCGTCGCGTTAGGTAGCTTCAGCTTCAATTCATCGAAGATCGCGGTCTGGCACGGTTTTACGTTCGAGTGGTATCGAAGTGTTCTGGCAAATCGCGATCTGATGGACGGCGCTATAAATAGCCTCATCATTGCGACCACGGCGACCATGATTTCTACGCTCATCGGCACTCTGGCGGCATATGGCATCTGGAAAAGAAGAGCTCCATTACTTACTAACTCATTGTTTCTATCATTAGTAACGCCTGAAATCGTCACAGGCGTATCCCTCCTGGCTTTCTTTCAGTGGGTGTTCCGGTTTCTGCGCGTGCAACTCGGGATGCACACCGTCATTTTGGCGCACGTTTCCTTCTGTCTGGTGTTCGTTGTGATCGTGGTTTTGGCCCGGCTTCGAACGTTCGATCGGGCACTCGAAGAAGCGGCGCTCGATCTGGGGGCGAATCCATGGCAGACGTTTCGCTATGTCACATTACCGATGCTGCTGCCGGGAGTCGTCGCAGCCGCCCTGCTGTGCTTCACCGTTTCGTTCGACGATTACGTCATCACCAGCCTGGTGGCAGGCGTGAATTCCGAGACCTTGCCGATGATCATTTATGCCATGGCGCGGCGGGGCGTCAGCCCGGACGTGAACGCAGTGTCCGTCATCATTACGCTCGGACTGGGAGTGTTGATTTTACTCGCCGGGCGCTTCGAGCAGTCTTCTATATACCGCGGACAGCGCGCGTGAGACGGCGAATATTTCTGATGAGTGTAGCCGGCGCGGCGTCCGGCTGCTTTTCGAGGCGCGCCCGCACTCTGAATGTTTATAACTGGGCAAATTACATCGCAAGCAACACGATTCCGCAATTCGAGGGCGAATTTCAATGCCGGGTACGATACGCCACTTACGGCAGCACCGAAGAGATGCTCGCCAAAGTTATGAGCGGAAACTCGGGATGGGATGTTGTGTTTCCGTCGAACAGCTTCGTTCAACCAATGCGCGATCTCGGCCTGCTGATGCGCCTCGATCACAGCCGGCTCACTAACCTGAGGAATTTGGAGGAGCGTTTTCAAACGCCGCAGTGGGACCCGAATCTCGACTGGTGTGTCCCGTACATGCATGGTGCAACGGGCATCCTTTATTCGAAGAAGGTATCCCGGCCGCCAACCGCCTGGGCAGACCTGTGGACGAACTCGTATCAGCGGCGCGTCACAATGCTGGACGATTCGGCCGAGGTGTTCGCAGCGTGTTTGAAGCTGATGCGGTGCTCGATCAATTCCGGCGAAGACGGAGAACTCCGCGCGGCGCGCGACTCGGCAATCCGGCAAAAACCATTGCTCCGCGCCTATCTCAACGAGGAAGTGCGCGACCAGGTTGCGGCCGGGGACGTTCTGGTTGCGCAGATGTGGGCGCAGGTGGCGCAGGTGGCGATCGAAGCGTCAACAGGCCTGTCGTTCTGTTTTCCGGCAGAGGGTTTTCCGTTATACGCGGATAACGTCTCAATTCTGCGCGAAAGTAAGCATGGGGATCTCGCGTACGAGTTCGTCAATTACCTTCTTCGCCCCGAAATTGCGGCCCAAATCTGCAATGAAATGCGAACCGCCACCGCGAACGCCCGCGCGCGTGCGATGTTGCCGGAAGCGCAACGCGATAACCCGGTTCTTTATCCGAGCCCTGAAGTCTTGGGCCGAGGCGAATGGTTCAAGGCATTGCCTGGGCGCGTGCAACGAATTCGAGATCGATACTGGACGGAGATTAAGTCTGCCTGACGCGCGATTTGGAACGCTCGCGCGCCGGTGGCCGAGCAAGCCGGCGCTCCAAACGCGCCTTGCGCTCGAGAAGCGCTGGCCCCGGCTCGTGACTTAGTGCCTGATTCGTGAATTCCAATGCCTGTGCGTAGTTCCGCTGTTCGTGTTCGTAATACTTGGCGAGCTCCACGAGCGCGTTGACGCGGTACTCGTTCCGGCACTGCGCGAGCTCGCCGAGGGCGGAAAGTGCCGCATCCGCCCGCGCCAGCTTCTTTTCATAACTCGCGATATCCCATAGCGTCTTGAACAGAAGCGGGTCGGGAAGACCGACAGCGACGGCGCGCTTGAGAAGCTGAAGACCTTGCTCTTCCTCCCCTGCGGCGAGCAGCCAGCGCGCGATACCGGCCAGATCTTCTCCACGTCTTACGCCGAGTCTCGCGAGCGAGTCGGTTTCAGTGCTGCGAAAGGCCGCGGGCACGATCGCGGTCAAACACGCGAGCGTCAGGATATCCATCGCGTTATGGTGAAAGATCGGAACGAGCCGCTGTGCATGGCGGGAGCGCAGGTATTCGAAGTAAACGTACGGTATCAACTCGCCCGGAAGGTCTCCTTCGCGCTCAACCCCAAGAACCCGCTGCTCGAGTTCTATCAACCGGCAGTTCTCGAACCGCAATTTCCAAAGGCTGCGAGCGCCGTGCAGAATGTCGAGATGACTGAGCCGGGCAAACGGCGACGGTATCCGGCTCATGCGATAACGCATTTCAAGTAGCGGCTGGTCGTAGCTCTTGCCGTTGTACGTGATGAGAACGTCGAAATTCTTCAGATGCTCTTCCACAGCTGCGAGGACGCTCCGTTCTTCCGCATACTCGCGCATAAAGAACTGGCGGATGCGAAACCCGTCGCGCGTGATACGGCCGATGCCGGTGAGAAACGCATAGGTTCCCGGGCCATCGACAAGGCCGCTCGTTTCTGTGTCGAGAAATGCCCAGCGTTCCGGGGCAGCGTCAGGAATACAGCCGGCTCCAAGCGCATCGAGCAGATCTCGAGGTAAATCGATCAGCGCACTCACGTCCGACGAGCCGTGCCGTTTGTGCGGTGGAAACAAACGTTCCGTTTGAAAATGTTGTCCGAAATCGTTCGTTACCACCTCGCCCTGGGACCATTCGTCGACGAACGAGCGCATCCACTTGTGCTCGACAACAGGCCGGGCCTGAGCAAGCACCGGCTTCCGCCCGGCATATCGGGCGTCGATAGCAGCTATCCGCTGCTTTAATTGCGCAAGTTGCTCTGCAGGATCGATCACGGCACTTCGCTTTTTATTTGCCTCAGTATACCGTACTACCTCTTCCTTCCGCACTGCTGACCCGCAACTTCCCGGTAGCGTCTATATCCTGTGGGCGCAAGCACAACCGAGATCCGCATCGGCACTTCGGGCTGGCATTACAAGCATTGGGTTGGCAAGTTCTACCCGCCTCGCTTTTCGGCGTCGAAGATGCTCGCCTTCTATTGTGAGCGCTTCGATACGGTCGAGCTGAATAACAGTTTTTACCATCTGCCAAAGCCGAATGCGCTTGTTTGCTGGCGCGATTCGACACCCGGGAATTTTTCCTTTGCTGCGAAGGGCAGCCGGTTTCTTACTCACATGAAGAAGCTGAAGGACGCGGAACAGGGGCTCGAGCGTTATTTCAGCTGCCTGGAGATTCTCGGTGAGAAACTTGGTCCCATTCTGTTTCAGCTTCCGCCGAATTGGACTGTAGACGCAGACCGCCTCATGACCTTTATTCAATGCCTTCCCTCGTACCACCGCTATGCATTCGAATTTCGCAACGAGACGTGGAACACGAAGGAGATTTACGAGACACTCGCACGCAACAACATTGCGTATTGTGCATTTCACCTGGCCGGTTATGAATCGCCGATCGAGCTCACGGCCGATTTCGCTTACATCCGTCTACATGGACCCGGCGGCAAGTATCAGGGAAGCTACGAAGACGGGGCATTGCGCGAATGGGCACGCCGTATCGCGAACTGGCGGCAGCGGCTAAAGGCGGTTTACGTTTACTTCGACAACGACGATTCGGGATACGCGGCCGGCGATGCCCTGCGGCTGAAAGAAATGGTCGGCATATAATCGCGAGACATGGATCTGAGCCGTCGCGAAATCGTTAGAGTTGCCGTCCCTCTGTATGGCGCAACCGCAGAGCAATTGAGAGCTCAAGCAGGCAGCAGATGGTCGGCTGAAAACCCGGTCCGATATCCCGACCCCGATGTCATCGCCCTCGATAAGCAATTCAGCAAATACCGGGTAAACAGCGCCGTCATCCAGCGTCTGTGCACGGGATTTCGTTGGGCGGAAGGCCCGGCCTGGAACGGGGCTGGGAATTACCTGGTGTGGAGCGACATTCCGAATAATAGGCAGATGCGCTGGCTCGAAGAAGACGGGCATGTGGCTGAGTTTCGTAAGCCGTCGAATTACAGCAACGGCAACACGTTCGATTGGGAAGGCCGCCAACTCTCGTGTGAGCATCAAGCGCGTCGTGTTGTGCGGTACGAGCAGACAGGCGCTGTTGTGGTGGTCGCCGATCGTTTCAATGAGAAGCGCCTGAACGCACCAAACGACATCGTTGTTCATCCGGATGGCGCTATCTGGTTTACCGATCCGGGTTACGGCGGATTAACGACATACGAGGGTGGCACGTTTCCGCTCGAGTTGAAAGAAGCGGTGTACCGCATCGATCCCAAATCCGGGCGCATCGATAAAGTGACGGATGAGTTGGCGAAGCCAAACGGACTGTGCTTTTCTCCGGATTTCAAAAGACTTTATATCTGCGATACCGGTGTAACGCATTATCCGAATGCGCGAAGGGAGATTCGCGTTTATGACGTCGTGGACGAAACGAAGCTGAGTAACAGCAGACAGTTTGTTTCGACGGCTTGGGAGGGATACGCGGGCATCGCCGACGGTATTCGGGCGGATAAAGCGGGTAATATCTGGGCGGGAGTCGGATGGGGCGGCGAGCAGGGCGACGCCGTTTATTGTTTTTCGCCCGAAGGCCAACGGCTCGGACGAATCGTGCTTCCCGAGATCTGCGCCAACATCTGCTTCGGCGGCACAAAACGTACGCGGCTATTTATGGCCGCCAGCCAGTCGCTCTATTCGCTGTACGTCGAAGTACCGGGAGCGAACATTGCATGAGGGGAGATTAGTCCGCGAGACCGTGTTTGATCGCGAACCGCACCAATTCTCCCGTGCTGTGGAGGTTGAGCTTCTCCATGATCTTTCCGCGATGAGAATCGACGGTGTAGACGCTGAGGTTCAATCGAGTCGCGATCTCTTTGTTGGTTTTGCCCTCTGCGATCAACTGTAGGACTTCGCGCTCGCGTCCCGAAAGCAGGTCGACCGGATCGGTCACGTCCTTCCGATAATCATTCAGTAATGCGCCTGAAACCGCAGGGCTGATATATCCGTCGCCTTTGGCGACAGAGCGCACGGCGTTGAGTAATTCAGTGTCGATGGCGTCTTTCAATATGTAGCCACGCGCGCCGGCACGCAGAATTTCGCGGACATACACGGCTTCTTTGTGCATGCTGAGCACGAGAACTTTGATGCGCGCATTCGCGGCCACCATACGGCGTGTCGCCTCGATGCCGTTGAGCTCGGGCATGGCGACATCCATGACAACGATATCGGGCTTCAATTTCTGCGCCAGTTCGACCGCATCGCGCCCGTTTCCGGCTTCGCCGATCACCTCGAGATCGCTGTGAGCCGACAGGATGAGCTTCAGCCCGTGACGGACGATCGTATGGTCGTCGGCTAGCAGGATCTTTATCGCCCGATCGGACATGCTACTTCGATCTCGACTCCTTTCCCGGAGCTTGAATTCACACGGAGTGTGCCGCCGCAACCACGTGCTCTGGTTTGCATGCCTGCGAGACCTAGCCCCTGGGAACCGCGCTTATCCGCGACATCGAACCCGTGTCCATTGTCGCGAATGGACAGGCTCACCTCATCACCGTGCTGCTCGAGCTCTATCGACACCGATGTTGCCTGCGAATGACGGGCCACGTTCGTCAGCGCCTCCTGAGCAATGCGAAACAGATGCGTTTCCGTTTCATCTCGTAAGCGGCGGCCCTGCAGGTTGCTCGTATACTTTGTCGAGATACCGGTCCGTTGCGAAAAGTTATCGGCCAAAGATCGCAAGGCGGCGTCCAAGCCGAAATCGTCGAGTATTGTCGGTCGCAGAAGCTGCGACATCTCGCGAACGTCCTTTATAGCCCGGTCGACGAGCGTCATGCAATCGTCGAGGCGGGCCTCGTCCGCGGGCGTGCTCCGAAGGGCTGAAAGGTTAGCTTTCACGGCCGTGAGTGCCTGGCCGAGCTCGTCATGCAGCTCGTGCGAAAAACGCCGCGCAACGTTCTCCTGCGTCTCGAGGAACTGGTATTGCATCTGACTCAATTCTGCCGCTTGCTGCTCGAGACGCCGGAATACTCCAGCGGACGCCTGTACGGCCCAACTAGCACAGAGCAACGACAAACCAACACAGGCGGCAAATAGCCACACAGTCCAGCGCAGCAGACCGTGGCCTTCCTGGTAGATGCTTTGCCGCAGAAACTCGGCTTGCTCGTAGGCCGACTGGAGAGCGCTAGTCATCTGATCTCGCGCCTGCGCCAGCTGGGTTATGAGTTCTTCGCGTTTAATGACGTCGCTTTTGCGTGCCAGTCGCAACCAGTTTGCATTGAGTTCGGCCTGGTCCTTCTGAATGTTGTCAATGGCTGCTTTAGCGAGCGATTGCCGCGTCGCAAACAGCTCCGTGTCGCGGTCGATCTGGTGAACGGTTCGCCATGCGACCAGCAATGCGGATAGCAATAATAGCGCCGATACGCCGAGCCCGATGGTTAGAAACCGGTGCAGATGGGCGCGAGTGATCGGGGCGGGGGCGGCTGCCACGATGACGATTTTTTCATTAATGCAGAATGAGCGCTATCCCCTAAATACGGGATCGTGTTTCGCCGTCGAAAGCTATGGCGCGCGAGATCAATTCAAGGCACATTAGAGATGTGAGCGGCAAGAGCAGCAGCAGAATCCGGCGAGAAACGAACACTGGCCGGACCGTTTGCTGATCTGGCTCCTTCGGTCGCCACAACAAAGGAGATAAATACAAATGAAAAAGCTGTTTACATCAACGTTACTGACCGTAGTTGCTGTTCCTTTCTTGATGGCTGCTCCGAACGCCGCCAAGAAGGCGCAAAACTCGACACAATCGACAGACACGACTCAAACAACCGAGAAGACTGCGACGAAAGAAAAGAAGCACCACAAAAAGAACAAGAGTACGACCGAGAGCAGCACGACTACCTCGACGTCGACCGAGAGCAAGTAAGTACTAAACGGGTTGGATGGAGAAATAACAAAAAATGAACAAAGTATTTAGATCGGCAGTACTGACCTTGGCTGCGGTCCCTTTTCTCATGGCCGCGCCTAAGGCCGCGAAGAACGCTCAGAACCAGCCGCAAGCTGCTTCGCAGACGCAGAGCGCTGCAAAGCCGAAATCCCACAAGAAACACATGAAGAAGAATCAGAAGGATGCGGCTGGAGCACAGAGCAACGTCGCGGCGCCTCAAAGTTCTTCGCCGGCGAAGTAACCAACACCGCTTCGTGCCGGCGGGCCCAGGTCTGGTTCGATCTGGGCCCCTTTTTGCTTGAGCACGGCTGTGACGCGCTGGCCCGTACTCGTGTTAACACGTAACCCGCGCCCGGCGCTACAGTCTGTTCAAACGGAACGCTATCCGTCCGGTTAAAGGGCGTTCATCATCCGGTACAGCCGGTCCGCTCGCCCGCGCAGGTTCGAAACCTGAGCGTGCAGCCGGGCACTTCGCTGCGAACCCTTCTCCGACTCTCGAACTATCGAGAGTTGCCTCTGAATGTTCCTTTCCATGACAATAAGCTCCCGTAGCTGTCCGACAACCAGCGTTTCAAGCGGGTGCGTCGAAGAATCGGTAATGTTCAAAGAGACCTGAGCGTCCAACATCGCTGAATATTGAGCACGTCAGCATCCAATCGGCCAGCTCCGCGCTACTTTCAGGCTGTTTATCGGAATTCCTCTTGTAGACGGCTCAGCTCGCCGACCCCGGGACACAGCTTTTCGTAAGGCAATCTATACAACGGAGTCTCCGATGTATGGTTCGCTTCATGCAAATCGTTAACGCTCTCATCTACAAATAGCAGCCCGGTAACGATTTCGTTCTTACTCTGTTGCTGCATTAAATACGCGACGACCTTCTGGCGATCGGTTGGATCGTATCCGTCCGGAACGGACTTGAATCGCAGAATGCTGCCGTCGTGCATCGTGACG
>JAFAQG010000098.1 GCA_019246575.1 Acidobacteriaceae bacterium | reverse complement strand
GCGACAGTGAGGATGTGGGGCGATGTGAAGCGGGACATTTGGTTGTGTCCTTTATACGAGACTTTGTACAGTATAAATGACATACAGTGGTTTCCACGCATCTCAAGGGACTTCGACGAACTCGTGGGCTTTCCGCGGCTGATCTGGCGCGGCGGGCAGGAGTGAGCCGTCAAACAATCTACGCGATCGAGGATGGAAGTTTTCTTCCCAATACAGCCGTGTCGTTGCAGCTTGCGCGTGCTCTCGACGTGAGGGTGGAAGAGATCTTTTCACTTGGAGAGGAACGCGCGGCCTCAGTGCTGAAAGCAGAGCTGTTGGGGGGTGATTCGGCAGCTAAAGGGCAGCTCGTAAGGGTTTGCCAAGTGAGGGGGAAAACGGTCGCGGTTCCAAATGCATTTCTGCCGGCGTTTTTGCCCGCTGCGGACGGCATTATCGAATCGAAGACGAAAGGAACGGTGTCGATCCGGTCTTCGGGGGGCGGATCGGTAGATCGAAGCCGGTTGCTTGTGGCAGGATGCGATCCGGCGCTGTCGCTGCTCGAAGATGCGCTTCGCCGGTCGGGAATCGAAATCGTCACTGTTTCCTGTTCGAGCCGGCGTGCGCTCGAATGGCTGAAGCAGGGGAAGGTACACGTGGCGGGTTCGCACCTGCGCGACCGAGCCACGGGAAACTACAACGTGCCGATCATCCGGCGTTTTTTTAACAACGCATCGATCCGGATGTTCAATTTTGCGGTTTGGGAGGAGGGCCTTGTCGTGCGGCAAGGCAATCTGAAGAGCATCCGGTCGATCGGCGATCTGGCCGAGAACGCGGCAACGATCATGAACCGCGAAAAAGGATCGGGAAGCAGAGACTTGTTGGACCGCGGTCTGCGCGAATTCGGGATTAGCCCGCAGCAAGTCAGAGGCTATAACGCTATCGCTCCAGGGCATATGGCGGCTGCGTACGCGGTGGCGGTTGGAAACGCGGATTGCTGCATCGCGCCGCGTTCGGCCGCACGGTGCTTCGGACTGGATTTTGTGCCGTTATCGGTAGAGCGCTTCGATCTGTCATTCACTCGCGCATCGCTCGAATTAGCGGCCGGGAAGGCGCTGCTTGAGGCGCTAAATCATTTGGGGTTACGGAAAAGCCTGCAGTGTATTGCAGGGTATGATACGGCGCATACCGGCGAAGCGCTGATGTGACGTCTGGTACTGCGCCTCCCTGCCGAATGTTAAAGAACCTTTAAACCGCCCTCTCTTCGGTAACCGCTCCACCTTTCCACCTGTCGATAAGACAGGAGATGTTCCTACACCCGCGCACTAAGCTGCGCTGCGCCATTATTTGTAGCCTTGCGTTGCTTAGCGCAGGAAAAGGTGCGGCGTATTCCGTTCTGTCGCATGAAGCGATTGTTGACGCCTTATGGGACGTGCAGATTAAGCCACTTTTACTCGCTCGTTACCCGAGCACCACACCGGAAGAGCTGAAGAAAGCGCACGGGTTTGCGTATGGCGGCGCGATCATACAGGACCTGGGATATTACCCGCACGGGTCCGAACAGTTTAGCGATTTAACGCATTATGTGCGCACCGGCGACTTCATTTTGGCGCTGTTGAAGGAATCGCAGGATGTAAATGAGCTGGCGTTCGCGCTGGGTGCGTTGTCGCATTATGTTTCCGATCTGGATGGGCACCGTTTCGCGACGAATGTTGGAGAGCCGCTGCTCTATCCGAAGCTGCAGCGTAAATTCGGGAACGTCATCACGTATGAAGACAATCCCGCGGGGCACCTGAAGACGGAATTCGGTTTCGATGTTTTGGAAGTCGCAAAGGGGAATTTCGCGCCGCAGGCGTATCACGATTTCATCGGGTTCTATGTTGCAAAAGATGTGCTGGCGAGAGGTTTTTGCGACACGTATGGTCTCGAGTTGAAGGACTTATTCAAGGATTTCGATCGGGCGATTGAATCGTACCGGCGCGCCGTGAGTAAAACCATCCCGATGGCGACGCGCGTGGCGTGGGCAGAGCGGCAGAAGGACATTCAGCAGTCGATCCCAGGTATGACGCGTCAACGGTTCGTATACATCATGCGGCGGTCGAGCTACGAGCGAGAGTGGGGCAAGCAATACGACCGGCCGACGGGGCGTGAGCGTTTTCTCGCATTTATCGTCAAGCTGCTGCCGCCGATGGGGCCGCTGAAGGCGCTGCGTTTCAAAATGCCGACGCCGCCGGTAGAGAAGCTCTTTATGGAGAGCTTCGATCGCGCGGCGAAACAGTACGGCGGCACGCTCGATAACACGAGCTCCAAGAGCCTGGCGCTCGAGAATAGAAATTACGATGTCGGTGTGACGACTCCTGCGGGTGTGTACCGGCTGGACGATGCCGCGCATGCGTTTTGGCTGGACATGTTGGCGAAAAAAGATTTCAGTACGGTATCGCCGGCGATCGCGGCCGAGTTGCTCAGCTATTACAGCGATCTGAACGCTCCCATTGAAACGAAGAAACATCCGGAGCAGTGGAAGCGACTACGTGCGGAGCTCGAGGCCCTGAAGGCCAAGCAAACGGCGGAAATCGCGGCCGCGGGGCAGCAATAATCGGCTACTATGCATGGAGCGTGGTGATTGAGCGCGCTCCGCGCGCGTAGACATCCGCAAAGACGAAGCCATCGCGCTCGAGGATTTCGCCTCTGTCGATTTCGATGGGTGAGCTGAAGAGCGGTGCGTCGTAGACGAACGTGTGGAATTCGCCGTTCTCGCCGCAGGGATCGGCGGCGGGAGGTAAGTCCGCGAGGAAGGCGGCGTCGTACTCGCAGCCGGAATAGGATTTGTCGAGCTTGGCGGGATCCACGCAGGTGATGACGGCTTTGAGGCCGGCCGCGATCATGTCGCGGGCGAGTTGTGCAGTGGGAATGTGCCAGAGCGGGAACAGCGGCTCTAGGCCCGTGC
>JAFAQG010001015.1 GCA_019246575.1 Acidobacteriaceae bacterium | reverse complement strand
GACAGCTACCGGATCGACCACCATCACGGTCAACTACACTCCGCCCTTCGTGCGATTGGGCGATGTCGTATATGCGAAGAACAACGCCCGCGTGAACAACTGCGGCAAGCGCATCCTCATCGACGAGGCCGCTCCGCGATTGTCAGGCGGCGACTACAACATCATCATCGTTGGTCATCGCGACAACGACGAGCGAGAGAACGCTGCCGCTCCGCAAGCGCGCCGTGGCAGACGCCGTCGCCAGCCGCCGATGCCGCTCGACGAACTCCGTGCGCTCAACGCCGCTGCTGTCCTGAGCGGTGGAACGGCCACGTGCGGCAAGGTGGATCCGTCCCGTGTCAAGGTCGATTGGGTTGGAACTGAGCAAACCTCCGACCCGAACCCGAGCTTGTGCGGAACCTCCAACGTCCCGGCGCAGAAAGAGCGCAGGGGATCTGCTACGACGGAAGCCGATAAGAACCGTCGCGTGGAAGTTTATCTCGTACCTGCAGGCAGCCAGACCATGCCTCCAGCTGTCAAGAATGCGAGACCGCTTCCCGATGACGTCATGAAGACCATCGGCTGCCCGAAATAACGCACTCGGCAGTACACGCAAAAAGGCCGGACGGTTCGCCGCCCGGCCTTTTTTGTAACGATTTTTGTTTCACCACCCGCACAGAGATGTCGAAGCTGAGCGGCGCGCTGTGAGTGCCGCTTTACTCTACCGCAAACTCTGCCAGCCGTTCCCGCAGCGACTGCGGAGCATCTGCCACAACCTCGCAATAGTCGCCGTCATAACTCTTCGAAATGACGGCCGCGCGGTCGTGAAGCAGGTGAAGCGCACGGCCTTCCGCGAGCGGCAGCCGGAACTTCTGCCTTGCAACGGAGTCATCCTGGAGCTCGCGATCGATTGCGTCCAGCAGACGGTCCATGCCATTGCCGGTCTCGGCCGAAATTAACACTGCCCCGGTCTCATTCTGGCGCGCCGCTTCTCCAAGTAGCCGGTGCGTGATGGTCGAGAGATCCTGCAACCGGTCCGCCTCGCTCAATAGGTCGCTCTTGTTCAAGACCAGAATCTGTTTTGTGCCTTCTGCGCCGATCTCGCAAAGAATCTTCATCACATGCGCGGTTTGCTCCGCGGCGCCCGGCGATGTCACATCGACTACATGCAACAGCAATGCCGCGGCAGTGACCTCCTCAAGTGTCGCCCGAAACGCATCCACCAGTGTCGTCGGCAGGTTACGAACGAATCCGACCGTATCACTCACGAGTACGCGTCGTTGCGAAGGCAGACGCACCTGGCGAACCGTTGGGTCGAGTGTCGCAAACATTCTTGCGTCCGCGAGCACGCCTGCGCCTGTGAGGCGGTTGAAAAGAGTCGATTTGCCCGCATTTGTATATCCGACCAGACTCACCGTCGAGAGAGGAACGGCCTGGCGCTGGGATCGTTGTACGCCGCGGGTGGCGCGAACGCGTTCGATCTCGGCCTTTAACTTTGCGATCCGCCGGCCAATCCTGCGCCGGTCTGTCTCGAGTTGAGTCTCCCCAGGACCGCGCGTGCCGATGCCGCCTCCGAGGCGTGACATCTGCGTTCCGCGGCCGGAGAGTCTCGGCAGTAAATAGTTGAGCTGCGCCAACTCCACCTGCAGCTGACCCTCGGCCGTACGCGCCCGCCGCGCAAAGATGTCGAGGATCAGCTGCGTTCTGTCCAGAACCTTCGCGGGAAGTCGCCGGTCCAGGTTTCGCAACTGTGTCGGCGTGAGCTCGTGATCGAAAATGACGGTGTCGATGTCTTCGGCTTCGACGAGCTCGCGGATCTCGCTCACCTTCCCTGCTCCGATCAACGTAGCAGGGTCGAGCGCGGCTCGGGCCTGCGTGGCGCGATCCACCACCACGGCGCCTGCACTCTGTGCCAGTAGCCCTAGTTCTTCAAGAGATTCGTTCTTTTCGGTTTGCGTGGGCATCGCTGAACCCCGCGCTCTTCCGGTTAACTCGACGCCGACGATCAGCGCGCGTTCCTGAGAAGCCTGTAATTCCACTAATGATTGGTTTCCTGCTCGTGATCGCTTGCCCCGATTGGCGCACCCGGTATCCCGGTCGCTGTGCTGCCGTGAAGTCCACCGCTGTGAACGGGTTTCGACACCACAACCGTTGAGATTGCATGCTTAAAGATAAGCTGCTCTTGGTTATTGGTTTCCAGAATGACCGAATACTTGTCGAAGCTCTTAATCCGCCCCGACAGCTTCACGCCGCTCATCAGATAAATGGTGAGAAATGTCTTGTCTTTTCGCGCGTTATTGAGGAACGCTTCCTGGATGTTCTGCGCAAGCTTTTCCATCGGATTTCCTTGTTGTTTCTTGCAGCGCTCTCCAAAACTTGCAACCTCCGACGCGCACTGTCGAGACCCTCAAGCACATCAGACCGCGCCGGCTCCTAACCGGCTTGGCGCAACGTGAATTCAGGGCCGGACACACGCCCCGGCATTTCTATACTATCTGGACTAGTATTTTCCTGGGGCCGTTTCGATGATGGTCGCGGGCTAGCCTGTGCTCCTGATTATTCGGTTACCGCGTACCCGCCGGCTTCCATCCATCGCTGCCGGCGAGGAATGTGTCGCGGTCGAATTTGGCAGCTTCCGAAGCGCTCAGATGCTTCGCCTTTTTGTCGCGTTCATTCGGGTGCGCCCCTGGACCGGTGCTGTTGTACTCGGCATAAAAGACGGTATCGAGGTAGTGCGTTTCACCCGGGTGCCATTCGCGCCAGCCTGCCGGCTCGATGTGCGCTCCCATCTCCGTGTTTAGAAAAATCACGGTCGCGAACGGCCGCCACGGCCGCCCTAGCCACACGTTCTTAACGCCCCGAGCCGCAGTGAGCTTGCAATGGTCGAACACAAACGCGCTGTCCTCGTCGGCATAATGTTTGCCCTGCGCGGTGATGAATCCCTCCTGATGAGGCGTGTTGCTGATGGTACAGTGGTCGAAAAACGCCTTCCCATCGCCGAAGATGAAGTCGACATTTCCCTCGATGTAGCAGTTTGCGAAGTATTGCCGGGCGGGCTGACAGTCAGTTCCATTCGAGCCCCGGCACGTTTTGCTTGCTGCGTAAACCGTGTCCTGATTTCCAAGGAGCCGGACGTTGCGGAAGATCGCGCGATCCCCCGTCACCAGCAGCGCAAGCGCTTGCGAGCCCACCGGCACCTGCGGATGCGTCGCGTTGAAATCGTTCGCAAACGTGATGCTTTCCGCCATAAAGTTGTCAGCCGTCACGTTAACCGTCGACGACTTGAACGTGCCTCCCGAATCCCCGGCGCTCTTGTTATTCACAATCACCGTCTTCGACGCATCCTCGTACGCGCTGCGGATCGTAATGTTCGGTTTCGTGATGTTCAGCGTTTCGCGATACGTTCCGGGCGCGACAGAAATCACCGCGCCCTCGGCCGGGGCGACGTCGATCGCTCGCTGCACCGAGTAGTAATCGCCTGTGCCCGAAGCCGCCACATAAAGCGTCTTGTCCTCGGGCGGAATTTTCTCGGCCGATTGCGGCGTCCTTACGCTCGGAAACGCCGGGAACCGCGCTTCGCAGGCGACCGGAGCACCTTCGTTTCCTCCTGTTTGACGTACTGTCACATCTTGGCCCCTGACAGAAATACTGCCCTTCGCGGGACCGATGCGGATATCCGCGTCCTTGGCAGTGATCTGTTCCGGCTTCTCGCCGTCGATAAACACGCCATCTAACGTGACCTCGAGTTTCTTCTCCGCATCGAGTCCCAAGAACGTCAGCCAGCCGGGAGTTAGGCTGTGTACGTTTCTCAAAACGATGTCCCGATAAACCGGCAGCTTGTTCCCGGAAAACGTCGTGTACATGGGCGTGAGCACGATCGGGTTCGTCACGTTCCGCATGCAGACGTCTTCGTAAACGACGTTCTGCACCAGCCCCCCGCGGCTGCGGTCCGATTTGATGCGGATGCCGTTATCCGCGCCCTCGATCGAAAGATCGGATACGCGGATGTCGCTCACGCCCCCTTCCGTGCCGCTGCCGATCGACATGCCGTGACCGCTGTAGAAATGGTTATGGGCAATCGTCATGTGCGAGGCAGGTTCCGCGCCGGTCTTAATTGCCACGTTGTCGTCGCCGGTCGTGATATC
Organism: Acidobacteriaceae bacterium; assembly: GCA_019246575.1. The sequence continues at coordinate 2,083 of JAFAQG010001015.1, read as the reverse complement.
GCAGTGCGTGATCGTGACGTTGGTCGACGAAGACGGATCGATGCCGTCCGTATTGCGCGCCGTCTTCGGAGTCTGAATCTTCACGCCCCAAGCCGTGAACCCGTTCGTACCATCCACTGCAACGTGAAAATTCGGAGAGTTGCGCATCGTAATGCGGTACAGCGTGAAATCGTCCGAATGCCGGACGACCAGCAGGCGAGTAACACTCTGAGAGAGATCTTTTACTTTGGCTTCTTTGGCAAGATCCCACCAGGTCGCGTTCTGGCCGAGCAGATTCTCTCCCCCGCGGCCGTCTATGACGCCGTCCCCCATAATGCCGCTGCCCGGGGCGTTGTCGGCCGTGATCAGCGGCCTACAGCCCCGCCCTTTCTGGCTCACAATCCCGCAGCTTCCGGGTGACAATTCATATTGTTTCGGATCGCGCGAGGCAAACAGCGCGGTGTTGGCGTCGATCGATAGCGTGACGCCCGGTTTCAACTGAAACGGTCCAGCCAGAAAAATGTTCTTCTGCCCGTCGGCCTTGAGCTCGACAGCCTTGCCGGATCCGCAGTTGTCAATGGCGCTTTGAATGCGGTTTGTGTCGAGCTTTCTCTCATCCGCCTCGGGCAGTGTGCCGTTGGGCGCAGACAGCCGTGCACTCAAAACCGTGCATGGCGGCGGAGGATGCGGTTCCGCGACATGCCTCGTGTCTTGTCCGTAAACCGTAGGCACGAACAGCAGAATCAGCGCCCCTTCTGCGGTGCGCAGCCAGCTCATCAGAAATCGACCCGCAGACCCATTCGGAAGCTGCGCGGTCCGGATGGGTCGAGCCCGCCCCCACCATTACCAACCGCAGTAATCACGCCCGCTGCAGCGCCGTTATTGTAAATCAGCGCCGTGCCCTCCGGGTACGTCGCCCCGTTGATCAGACTGATGGTCGTCGATGTATTCAACAGCGGATTGAAGTTAGTGTGATTCAGAATATTCGTGCCCGTGAATTCGAGACGAACCTTGAAGCGCTCTTCAAGGGTGAACGTTTTCGCAAGACCTGCATCGACCGTAAAGTTTCCCGGCCCGACGATCACGCCCTTTGCGGAGGTGCCAAATCTGCCCACAGGCGGCGGGGCGAACGCAGTCGGGTTGTACCAGTCATGCACGGAACGCTGATCGGAGGGCAGATTCGGATTGCCGGTCAGGTCCGGACGGATGATCACTGTCGGCAGCGTTGAGCTCGTTGTGAAGGCAGTCCCGGTGGGATCGGGCCCTTGCCACAGCGGCGTCAGGAAGAAGCCTGTATTCCAGGTAAGCGATTGCGTAAACTGCCAGCCGCCGATGATTGCATCGAGCAGCCCGCTGCTCCGAGCGAAGAACTTTTGGCCGTGGCCGACCGGGAAATTGTAAATCAGGCTGTCCGTGATCCGGTGCGTCGGGATGTCGGCCCAGGGGGCGCGCTCGCGCCGAAGATTGTAGGAGTCCTCCGGTTGCTGATCGCGCTCGAGGTCACCGATATCACGCGCCCATGTCCAATTGAAATCGTAGAGAAGACCCGTTGTGAGCGGCCGTTGCAATTCGGTATTGAAGCCGTTGTATTGATGTCCTGCGCCGTTGGTCACATAAGTGATGTTTCCGTATTGCGGAAACGCCCGCGGTTTGTTGATATACAGCCCGGGCCCGGCAAGCGGCTGATTGTAGTTGCTGTAATATTCCCCCTGCCGCGTACCGGTTCCGACGTAAGACAAGCGAACGCCCATGTTGCCGATCTGCCGTTCCACCGTAACGTTGTATTGCAAGGAATACGGAATCCGCAAATCCTTTTTGAATGCCGCTGGAAGCCCAACCGTTGTCCCGGTGATCGGAGTTGTCGGGTATACCTGCGGGAGAACGATAAGCGGATTCGCGGCCGTAGCGGTTATTGCCGCCGGGTTTGTGTACGATGCGGGACTAACCGAGAATGGCGTGCTTCCGATGCTCGGCTGCGTGGGGACGAGATCGTAGTAGATTCCGAACCCCGCGCGAAGAACCGTCTTCTCGCCCCACGGCCGCCATGCCACACCGATCCGCGGCGCCCAATTATTTTTGTCCGTGTACATTAAGGATCCCGGAC
>JAFAQG010000474.1 GCA_019246575.1 Acidobacteriaceae bacterium | reverse complement strand
CGCATGACGCAAACGCCGGCAGCCACCGGAGCCAGCTTGCTCGCCGCAAACTGCCACAAGCTCATCACCATGTCCGAACTCGCATAGGCATTCCCGGCCGTGTGATACTGCTGCATCAGTACATAGAGCGAATTCAGGGAGAGGAGTGCAAAGCACCCGAGCAACGAAGCAATTGGGGATTCCCCGTGCGCGATATTAAATACGGCCCGCATGAGAAACCATGCGCCAACTGCAATCGCAAGGTGCTTGACGACGAGATTGCTCACGAAGTTATTCGCCTGTGTCGAAAACGAGGAAAGCCACCCATCGGAAACAGCCTGTTGCGTGGCCGATAAATCGAGCCCGCTGAACCACAGCAGGAGCTCCGGCAACGTGAGAAACACGATGGCCCATCCCATCCAGCGGCCGAATTGCCCGGCAAAAATCCCGCTTGCGTTCCAGCCGCTGCCCATGGACAGCGCTGCCTTGTACAGGCAGATCAGCGCGGCAGGAATTCGCAGCGCCATCATGAGCGCAATCGCGTCAACGAGCAGCGTGGGGTAGTTCATCGCAACAAATCCAAAAGCCGGAGACGGATCGTTTTACGCGAGCCGCCTCCGAAACGTTGGGAGTGCATACCTGAATCCGAGCCCGAATTCAGTGAATGCCCTGCGCCCCTTGCTGCACGTGGTATTCAAGCAGGCGAGTCAGGCCGCTGAGAACCAGGCAGCCGACCGCGCAACACAGGCTGACCACCCAGCCCCGGCCTGTGCGGATACAAAACACCATCACGCCGAGGAACGCAACGGTTAGCAACGGAAAGATCACGTTGGCCATATAGTTGAGTGCGGATTCGGTCGTACCTTCGACCACCGCCGCGGTTTGGCCTGGCGCCACCTTACCGGTGACAGGACCGTTGTCACCGCTGGTTTGTGCGTGCATCACGGCCGGGTTGGCCATGAGCAGCCCAAAACAGAAGACAACCGCTGCCAGCAGACCCTTGAGGCGGACTGCGTGCAAGCGGGAAGCGAAAAGTGAAAACATGGATCGTTCTTGCTCCTTGTCCGGCCCCGCATTTCAGAGTGGCGAGCGGACAGGTGCATATACTGCATCTCGAAAAAAGATGCAGACGGCAGGAAAATAAAGGAATTAAAGCGGGAAGGGTTTCTGCAAAGTGCTAAACGCGCAATGGCTCGTCAAAGCGCGCCGGGTGGACGCGCTCGATGGCGCGATCGAAGTCCCTCAGCTCAAGCGGCGGCAAACGGTCATCGCGGTCCGATCGGCCGAAGGCAAAACGACTGGCTGCCTGCACGACCGCTTCAATGTCCGCGGGAGCCATGCCGGCTGTTTTCTCGACAAGTGTCGGAATAGGCACCGCAACGGCGGTATCGCCCAGGAGCTTGCGAAGCAAACGCTCCCGATTCGCGGGTCCCGGGATAGTAATCTCGATTTTCTCGCTGAAGCGGCCCCCGCGGATAATGCGCGAGTCGAGCCGGTCGGGATGATTCGTGGCGCCGACCAGCAGCACTTGATGGGACGGTTCGATCCGGCTGATCTCGATCAGTGCCTGCTCGATGAACTGGGTATCATGCGACGAGGCAAACGTATGCGTACTGCCAAACAGTCCGTCGAGTTCATCGAAGAATATGATCGACGGGCTGTGCTCTTTGGCGCGCGCGAAAAGTTCCGACAAGCGCTTCACCGAGTCGCCCTGGCCGGAGCCCAGCAGGTCCGCCGCGGTGACCGGGTAGAAGCTGCGCGAAGCCTGTGTGGCGAGCAGCCGCGCAATCATCGTTTTGCCGGTTCCGGGAGGCCCGGCCAGCAATACGCCGGTCGGGACGGGAACCGCCGCACCGGTTCGAATCTTCAGCTGACGTACCAATAACCGCAATTCTTCTTCGACTCCAGGCTCGACGATGAGATCCTCCCACTGGACCGGTTGAATCAGGGGCCGGTCTTTACCGCCGGTGGCCCCAAAGGCCTCCTCCAGGTGTTTCTCGCGAAACGGCTCGCCAGCGGCGAGCGCCAGGGATGCAGCCCGATCGACCAGCGCGTTCAGTTTTGCGGGACTGTAGCCGGAGGTAGCGCGCGCCCAACGTTCGACGGAAAACGAGGCATTCCGCTTGGCAAGCAGCGCCGCCAGAATCTGGCGGCGCTCCGATTCGGTTGGCAGATCCAGCCGGATCTTCAGATCGAAACGCCCTTCTCGGATCAGGGCGGGATCGAGACTGTCCAAGCTATTCGTCGCTGCCATGATGAGCAGGCCTGGAACACGACGGTACTGATCGATGCACTGCATCAGCTGAATCGTCATGTTATTGAATTCTCTCGTGGCAGAAGGCGATCTCCCCATCTGCTGTGATCTACTAGCTCCGATAGCGTCTATTTCATCGATGAACAGTAAAGTCCGTCTCCGAGCAGCGCTCGCGAAAACTTGGCGGATGTTATTTCCTGTTTCTCCGATCCACATGCCGTTCAAGGCAACCCCAGAGATGTACACGTAGCTCAGCCCCAACTCGCCGGCCGTTGCTTCCGCGAGCAGCGTCTTTCCGGTTCCCTGTGGCCCGTATAACAAAATGCCGTTCTGGACGATGCCGCGCTTGGCGAACTGCTGGGCCTGCAGGCGCGTTCGGGCAAGCTGAAGAATCTGCTGTTTGGCCGCATCGAGACCACCGACGTCCCTGAACCGCACCGCGGGCGTTTTGTTCTGCAATCCGTCTTCGAGCGAACTGGTCCCCTCTATCGTCCGCCGGCTGGAGGCTCTTCTCGTCAGAGGCAATCCGCCGAATGCTCCACCCAGCTTGACAAGAGCAAAAAAGAAAAATGCTCCTGCCGTGATCAGTGCGACCGGAGCCATGACCGTCTTGGGTAGCCCCAGCGATGGCAACAGCGCGAAAAACGCAAGAAAGCAGAGAGCGTAGCCGATGAGCAGCAGCACTTTGCGCAAGGGAAGCGGGAGAGAACGCAGCGGTCCTGCTTCAAGCAAAAACACGCCAGCCGCCAGAGCAAGGAGCGTAGGCCAGCTTGTGAAAACCCAGTTCGCCAGGGTTTGGTGATTGTTGCCGAACAGATGCGTGGCAAGGAACAGAAGGCCGTTAAGGGCCAGAACGGCGACAACGCCCCAGGCCGGCAGATGGCGGGGATGCGGCAACTCGCGCATACTCACCAGATTTTATAAAAAACAAAGCGGGGAAATCCCGCCCTTTCGACCGACTTCCCCGCCCTTTTCTAGAAACGCGCATTCTTATTGCGGTGGATTTGTGGAACTAGTCTCGGCGGTTGGGACAGCAAGCGGTTGCGAGGTGAGCGGCGTCTGTTTGGCGGTGATGTCGGCGAGTTCCTTCCGCAGTTCGAGCAACTGCGCCTGGACACTGGCGTTGCTGGTATTCGAGTCCGCGGCTTGTTGTTCGTGCGTTTC
>JAFAQG010000842.1 GCA_019246575.1 Acidobacteriaceae bacterium | reverse complement strand
GCGGTGAGCATGGCAGCGAAGCTGTTTGCCGCACGCCTCGCTCCGGAGGGAATTCCTGTTTTCGAGATTGAGCCCGGAATCATACGTACCGATATGATCGCCTCTGTTGCACAGACCTACGAAAGGCGAATTGCGGATGGACTTCTGCCCCAGCGACGAATGGGCGAGCCCCAAGATGTCGCGAAGGCCATTCGCGCCATTGCTGACGGCCTGCTCGATTACTGTACCGGGCAAGTGTTGCACGTTGACGGCGGCTTTCATTTGCGGGTTCTGTAAAGTTTAGTCGTATGGAGTTACTGGATCCGGTGGAGGCGCGCGTTCTCGGTGCCCTCATCGAGAAAGAGGCGACGACGCCCGAGTACTATCCACTCTCGATGAACGCATTAGTAAACGCATGCAATCAGAAATCGAACCGCGACCCTGTCGTGCAGTATGACGAAGATAGCGTCGCCGATGCGATTGAACGACTCCGAGCAAAGCGGCTTGCCTACATCATCACGGGCAGTGGGCGCGTGGACAAGTATTCGCAACGGATCTCCGAGACGCTCAATATGGGCCGGCGTGAAGTCGCGGTTCTCTGTATTCTGCTGCTACGCGGCCCTCAGACTCTGGGCGAGATTAAAGATCGAAGCGAACGCATGTTTGCGTTTGCAGATTCAGAGGAACTGGAACGTGTACTGGATAAACTCGCCGAGTGGCCTGACGGACCGCTCGTGCGCAAGCTGCCTCGACAAACCGGGCAGAAGGAGGGCCGGTATGCACATCTATTATCCGGTGAGCCGCAGGTTGATTCGGGAGGCGAAATCAACACACCGAAGCCGACTAAAGTTGCCGAGCTCGAGTACGATATTCAACAACTGAGATCGGAGCTCAATGCTCTGAAACGCCGGTTCGATGAGCTCGAAGCCCAGTTGCGCTAATCAGCGTTGACACGTGTTCATCCTGCAACTGCCCCGCTAATGAGGCTGTAAAGCAAGACCGCGAGCACGATGGAGCTGATGACCACGTAACTGCGATCGCGCTCCATCGCAAATGCGACTAGCGAAAAAGCGACCCGGAGTATGGGAGTGGCGATTAGGATAACAACACCGAGCTGGATAATTGATCGCGCTCGCAAGTGAATCGCTCCGCGAACAATCTCGTGCAGAATGCGGTCGCTTGCAGGCTGGCTATGGAATGTATGATAGTCGATTCGTTCGGAGCCGTGTCTCAGGAGATAATAGATGCCGCCCGAAAGCACGGTGGCACCTGCCACCAACACTCCCGTGCGCAGCAGAACGCTGATCATTCGCTCGATAGTGGCGTCGGTGATCTTAGTCCTGGTCATATCTGCGCGCGCACTCCGCTCGCAATCATCTGAACTGCCATTACTCCTACAACAGCGGCGAAGACTCTGCGCAGAGTCTTGACTGGCAGGACTGCGAGGAAACGTGCTCCGATCATCGATCCCGCGAGCACGCCTAACATGACCGGCATGGCGATCGCCGGATTCACGTACCCGCGGCTGAGATAAACGCTGGCACTCGCTGCCGCAGTAACACCGATCATAAAATTACTCGTCGCAGTGGAAACTTTAAACGGGATCTGCATGGCCTGGTCCATTGCGATTACCTTCAAAGATCCTGACCCAATCCCGAGCAGGCCCGACAATGTACCTGCCCCAAACATCAGGCCGAAGCCAGTGTGTACACGGTGCACCTCATAGGGCTGAATTCCGTGTTCGGTCATATAGGCTCCGCCGAGGTGCAGTCGCTCGGCAGTTGCGTCGCGAGGCAATTGCTTCACGCTATGACGGTGCTCCCGGCTTGTCTGGAATGCAGCTTGCAGCAGGATGAGACCAAAAATTATGCTCAGATACGAACTCGGCACATGCGTACCGAGATAAGCCCCGAACAGAGCGCCCAGCGTTGTGGCGATTTCGAGGAACATCCCGATGCGAATATTCGAGTACCCATCTCTGACGTATGCAGCCGCGGCTCCAGAAGAGGTCGCGATAACCGACACCAAGGTGGCGCCTATGGCGTAGCGCATGTCTACGCCGAGAAAGAGCGTCAGAACGGGTGTGACGATTACGCCACCACCGAGCCCCGTCAGGGATCCCAGGAATCCGGCCAGGAGAGCCGCTACGAAAACGATGGGAGTAAATTCAGCGACGCTCACGTCTCAGGGCTGCCGGACTCCGAAAGGCCGCGCTCATTTCTGTGTCGATAGCAAAAAAGGGCCGAGCGGGTTGACCGCGCGGCCCAGTATGCATTGCCGGGATGGAGTTACTGTTGCGGCGGAGTTGGATTTGTCTGAGCAGGAGTTCCCGACTGATTGGAAGACGGGGTGCTCATCTGTCCGGAACCAGTCGTTGAAGAGGTCGAGTTTTGGCCGCCCATTGAGGACGAGGCGACCAGTCCCTGGTTTACTAGCACCTTCACCTCGACTCGGCGATTCAGCTTTCTTCCGGCGGCGGTCTTGTTATCCGCTACCTCATGCGACGTGCCGAGGCCCGCAGGCGCCAAGATGCGATGAAGGGGGATGTTCCCATTTTCCTCGAGATAATGAATCACGGCGTCGGCGCGTTTTTGGCTTAGCTCCTGATTGAGCGTCGCAGTTCCGGTCTTATCCGCAAATCCCGCGACTTCGATCATGTACCCCTTTTCGTTCTGAGCCTGTTGCGCGATTTGATCGAGATCCTTTTTCGCTTGCGGGCTCAAGACAGCGCTGTTCAGCTTGAAATACACGGTGGCCGAATACTTGGTGTCGTAATTATCCAGACTGTTGACGCGGTTGTTGACGTTCGAGACGCCTTGGTTGGCCTGATCGGCTACGGTTCTCACCTCACCAACCTGCTGCTGGGTCTGTTTCTCCTGGCCTTCTAAGTCGTTCTGCCGTCCTTCGATTTTGCCTGCTCGGTTCTCGAGCTGGCCGGCACGACCCTCAAGTTGACCGGCGCGCCCTTCCAGGCTTCCGGTTCTCGCTTCGAGCGGGGATACTCGAGTATCGATTTGACGGGATGCGGCCATTGAATTCGGGTCGAAGATGATCCTGTCGGCGACGAGGTCGCCTTTTTCGTTGCCCTTGCCTTGCGCTTCGATATGAAGCCCGGGCACGAGGGCGGTGTTTTCCATCGCCTTCTTGCGTCCGAAAACGCCATGTTTCAGTTGGATCTTAGTGTCGCTCGTGAGATCGACGGTGCCGACCGAGTCGTCATCTCCGCGCAATTTGACGGTATCACCATCGCGCGAAATGATCACTCCCTTGACCTGCGCCTTTTCTCCCGCGCCGAACGTCTTCGTGTTCGGCTCCACCATTGCTGTGGCGAGCGTTGAAGCCAGAAATGTTCCGGCGATAACGGCAATCCAGGCCGTCAAACGATTATGTCCTGGTAAAGAGTTCATCATGCCTCCTGTGTTCCCAAACCCGCGCTGCCCGCATCCGCCCGTTTCTCGTGACGCATTTTGGGTGCTATATCTCTAAGGACGCCGGAACTTTCGCGGTTGTGACTCTTCGATTTTATCCGATTCGTCATAGTACGGCTGTCACAGCTCGGATTCAAGTGATATAACCGAGATCGTGCGGGAGAAGGACGACAGGCGCGCTACTCCCAAACGGTTCTACGGTTGGCGCGTAGTCGCAACGGCTTTTATAACCATCGGCTTAGCGGTCGGGATTCCCTACTACAATCTTCCTTTTTTCTACGATTACTTCCAGAAGACGTTTCATTGGGATATCGCTCAGATCACGCTTGGATTCCCACTCGCGGCAGTGTTGACGGTCTGGATTGGTCCGGTATTGATCCCGCATTTCAGCCAACGAAAGTTGATCATCGCCGGAACTGGGTTGTCTGCACTCTCGCTATTCGGATTCGGCTCCATGAACGGAGCAATAATTGTCTATTTTGCTCTGTATTTTCTGTACACCGTAGGGTACATTTTCTCCGGCCCGATTCCTCACCAAATATTGGTGTCGAATTGGTTTCGTCAGAAGCGAGGGACCGCGATGGGGATCATGTATGTCGGTATAGGCCTGTTCGGCGGGCTCGGATCCTTCCTGGTGCGTGCAGTTACGGAGAGATTTGGATTTGAAACTGCGCTACTTACATTGGGTGGCCTGATGTTCCTAACGTGGCCACTGGCGCTCTTCGTCTTGAAGGACAAACCCGCTGAAGTTGGCCAGTTTCCGGATGGCGCAGCTGTGCCGCATGAGGAGGTGAACTTGAGTCCCGAAAGTTACTTCCGCCTTCTTAGTAGCGGCTCATTCTGGTTGTTGCTGATTGGGAGTGTCTGCTCCATAGGATCGATCGGATCCATCAACGTACATATGAAGTTTGTGTTTCGTGATCATGGGTTTAGAGGTCAAACGGCACTCGACGCGGCGTGGACAGCGGCGTCCGTCGTGATTCTCTGGTCGAGTATCGCGGGACGGTTAAGTATCGGATACCTTGCTGACGTGTTCTCGAAGAAACGCGTGATGACAGCTACTTACTTCATGGTTGCTGCAACGATACTGCTGCTGCTGGCGGTTTCGCCTTACCGTCCCGCGTCGGTCTATATATTTGCTTTTATTTTTGGCTTTTCCATGGGCGCCGATTACATGCTGATTCCGTTGATGGCCGCAGAGCAGTTCGGAGTAAACACTCTGGCCCGCGCCATGGCGGTCATTCTGCCCGTGAACACCATTGGCCAGACGTGGTGCCCTTATCTCGTTTCCAAGCTCCGCGAGTACTATGGCGATTATCTTGGGCCAATGTCGGTGGTGTTCGGGATCGCCATGCTGGGGGCTTTGGCTATCGCTGTTATTCCCCGGCGCGCGTTCCCGTTCGAGACAAGGGCGAAGGCGAATACCGGGGCTGCTCGTATGAACGTGTAGAGCGCCCGGATCTACTTACTTCGGCTACTTATTTTATGGCCGAAGCTCCATCAGTTGCATCCGTGGTTTCCTTTGGTTTCGCCTTATCGGGCTCGCCCGGTGCAATGGTCGGCGCGGGATGCGGAAGCGGCAGCGGCTTTCGAGGGAACATTTGGCTGCGATTTGCTGCTAAATAGGCGAAACCCGCCAAAATTGTTGACGCTTGCTTCAGATCGTCCTCGGAAACATGATCGTACAGGTCCATATTGGAATGGTGTGTGACCGTCATATATTCCAAGCGATCCTGTACAAACTGAAAGGCGGGCAGTCCCACAGAATCGAAGCTCACGTGATCAGTCGAACCAGTATCGCGAATTGTAATCGTTTGTAACCCCATATCCTTGAAAGCTGGAAGCCATTGCTCGAATATGGGCCGGCACATATCGTTGCCCTGCAGATAAATGCCGCGAATTCGCCCACTGCCGTTATCCAGGTTGAAATACACATCGAACTTACTGTGTTCCGGCAGCGGCTTCATGGTTTCAGGGTCGGCGTAATGTTGCTTAACGTAAGCTTTTGACCCGAGTAGCCCCTGCTCTTCGCCGCCCCACAGGGCAAGGCGCACCGTCCGGTCGGTTTTTAAGTTAAGCGCTTTCAGCAGGCGAATTGCTTCTATCGCGGCGGCGCTTCCGGCCGCGTTATCGGTTGCACCGGTGGCGCCGTGCCAGGAATCTAAGTGCGCGCCCAGCATTACCACTTCTTGAGGTTTGCTTCGGCCTCGTATCTCACCGATAACGTTGATGGAATCCTGCTCCGGCAGGAGTTCGGTGACGATATCCAAATTCAGCTTCACGGATACGTTGTGAGCCAGGAGCCGAGAGATGCGGTTGTAATGCTCGGGAGTAATAACGATAGAAGGCGGCGGAACGGGATCGCCGATGTCGGGCGTGCCGCTCTGGGTCCCAAATACAGTTCCATCACCACCGGAATAGCCGCTTGAGATAATGGCGGCGACCTGCTCCGCAGCAAAGAATTCACGTATTCTTTTTTGGAGTGCGCGGAGCTCGCGGATTGACAGATTCTGCCAGGCCGCCGGTAAGCGTGCTCGAGTTGCGGGCCTTACAGTCGGAGCCGATTCAGGGAAGCTATCAAGTTCCTGTAACTCGGAGTCGGTCCAGCGTGAGAACAGCTGTCTGTTCGCAAGCTCTACATGCGTGGGCGGGGTGGCTAAGACGACCTTTCCTTTCAGAGTGCCGCGATAGCTTGCCATATCGGCATCGGTCAAAATGGGCGCGAGTGCGACAAAGGCCGTTGTCGGTCCGTTAGTAGATCCAGTCCATGCCAGCGGGAATCCGATGAGAGACATGTATTGCGGCTCTACCATCGCAGCGTAATATTTGTTCACCTGCCAGCTGCGCCCGAATGGACGCCAGTTCTCGGTACGTGCATCGACGCCGAAGGATGTAAGCTGCCTCACCACCCAATCCGCGGCGCTAAAGAAATTGGGTGTGTTCGTCAGTCGCGGCCCATTTACATCGGTGAGGTAAAAAACGCTATCCATAACGCGCGAATGTGCGCGTTCCTCCGCCCGAATTTGCTGTATCGCATACAGGTCTACATCTTCGGCGGAAGTAGCCGGTAGCGGAAGCAATGCCGCAATTACGAGCGCAGCCGCAACACTGCTTTT
>JAFAQG010000800.1 GCA_019246575.1 Acidobacteriaceae bacterium | reverse complement strand
TACATCGGGATTCATCGCCGCCCGGAACGCCAAGTGCCCGCCGAGGCAAATGCCGATCGCCCCCAAACGTCCATTGCAGTCGTCACGCCCCTTCAAGTGATCCAGCACCGCACGCGCGTCCGCGTCGTATGACGAGAGCTCTTTCGTAATCTTGTCCGCGTTGCCCTTGTCGGCTCCAGCCTGGTCGTATGCCAGAACCGTTCCCATGGGCTCCAGCTCGTGGTACACCTCCGGGACGCCGACCACATACCCATGCCCGGCCAGAAACGCCGCTGTCCGGCGGATCGGCCCTGTGACCTGGAAGATCTCGGAAAAGAACACGATCCCCGGGTACTTGCCGTCAGCTGCCGGCCTGAATATATAAGTCCGCATTGGACCCGTCTGAGTTTGCAGATCTACAACGATGTCATCCTTAATCGTCATAGTTCCGCAGTTTATCTCGCCCGCGGAGCCTCTTCAAACGCGACCAGCGCCTTGCCCGTTGAGAGCCTCTGTTTTCTGCAGCGCACAATCTGACCTGGCTGAAACTCCCATTTCTCTCCTTCGGGCACTTGGTCCACAATGCGGTAGTAATCTTTGCCCATGTGCTCGGCCTGAACCGTGCGCAGGACCGCCAGACCCTCGCCTACGAGGTTGAGATAAATCGTTGCAGGCTTCCCCGCGCCCTGAGGAATTTCAATCCTCTGCGGCTCGGGCCGTGCTCCATTGGCTGCCACTGACGGCTCTGCAACAGTTTCCGCCACCGGGGCCGGCTTCTCCTCCCTTACCGGCGTCGCTCTCCGAACCGGGGTCTCGAATTCCTGCTTGAGAGGCGTCGATACGGGTTCCACCGGCCGGATCGTCATCGCGCGTGTGTTCATCCGGACCCGATCCATCGCGGTGAAGATAATCGTCGCCCCTGCCCAGATCATCGGCAGCCAAGTCGCTGGCGCCGGCGATTTCAATACCGGTAACGTCAGTGCGGAGGCGCCGATCAGCATCGCGCAATACCCGCACACCGCGCCGAACGCGACGCTCTGCCAAGTGTCCCGATACCCGCCGCGGTCATACGCGAACAGCACGATGAGTAACAAGAGCCCCACGACCGCATCGCTCCACGGCACTGCGGGAAACATTCTTCCCGCCAGTGCTCCCGCAATCACAACCGCCAGCAGGGTCAACGCGCTTACTTCCGATTTATCCATCACTCCTACCGACGCGTTATGCACTCGAATCGGTTCGAAGTTCCACACGCCGCACGCTGGCCTCTATCCAGCTCCTCATCCGTTCGTAATGCGAGCCCTTCCAGTAAACGCGGCCGCAGCCTGCACAGCGACGAAACTCGTTGTACAGGTCTATCGTGCGTGGCGGAACCGATACCCGTGCTGCTTCTTTCCCAACGTCTTCCAGGAGCCCGTTGCAGGCCATACATCGAGTAAACGGCTGCATTAACCGCGCCAGGTCGAACCGCCGCACAACCTCAATCAGCTGTTTTCGGCTGTCCGTTTCGCGAAGCCAGTATCCGTGCGTTACAGCGTCGTGCTTCAACACGCCGCGATCGCGTGTCAAAAGAATGCGGTGCTCCGCCGCGGAGATCCGCATCAGCTGCGCGTCAGTGAAGCAGCTTTGATACAGTGCGTCGAATCCGAGCATTCGCAGATACGCCGCCAACTTGCCTAAGTGTACGTCCAGAACAAATTTCGGCTGGCGCAACGTTTCCCGCCGGATCTTCACCTCGGAGCCAATATCGAGCGACTCGAACATGGGATACACGCTCACCATATCGCCATCCGAGAGCACGCGCGAAAACGGGACCGATTCTCCGTTTACCGCGATCAACTCTACTTCGGCGTGCGGAATGCCGAAGCTCTCGATCGCATCTTTTACGGTCGGAGCGACAGAAAATTGTTTTTCGAGAGTGCGGTGCTTCTTCTCCGGTGGCAAATGGTCGTTCAGCTCTGCGTAAAAGCGGAACGAAGCGCGACCCTTGCGGGCGTTCACATCCACATGCTAGCTCCGGGATGCGCGATCCGCTTTCGCCCGCCGCTATCCTTGAATCGCATGGATCCCCTCGAACAGTACGCGGCGAGACGACATCGCTGGCAGGAGACCGAGCGAGTCTTGCAACGGCAGTTCGTACGCATCGGAAATGCACGCCTCGCCGTAGCCGTGATTGCCGCACTTGTCGCGTGGCTCGCCTACGGCAAACATGCCGTCACTCCATGGGCGCTGCTGGTCCCTATCGTTGCGTTCGCCGCGCTGTTCGTGCACCATCAAGGCATTCTGCGGAAACGTGACACTTCCTCTCGCGCCGTTCGCTACTACGAAGCAGGTATCGAGCGTATTCATGATCGCTGGATGGGGCACGGCCCGGCGGGCAATGAATTCTGCCACAAAGATCACGTCTATGCCGAGGATTTGGACGTCTTCGGGAACGGCTCGCTGTTCGAGCTTGTCTGTCGCTCCCGTACCGCAGCGGGAGCGGCCGCGCTTGCCAACTGGTTTCTCTCGCCGGCCTCTTTCGACGAAGCTACGGCGCGCCAGCATGCTGTCCGTGAACTGGCCTCCCGTGTGGACCTGCGCGAAGATTTCGCACTCCTTGGAAAGGATGATCGCGTCGAGATTCACTCTCACGCTATCGAGAAATGGGCGGCAGCGCCTCGCATCTTCTTTCCGCCTCTGCTGCGAATCGCGGCGGTTGCTTTCTCCGCGGCGGCTCTGACGGTGACAATTGCCTTCTTCGCCGGCCTCGTCCGCTTATCTGCCGTCGCAGCTGTTCTCGGATGCAATTTCATCTTCATCTACGCGCTTCGTTCACGGGTCGAACGAGTCCTCGGCACGCTCGGCCTCAAAGCGCAACATCTGCGCACCCTTTCTCTGCTCGTGCAACGGCTCGAAAGCGAAACCTTTCAATCCGCCCGCCCCCAGCAGTTGCGTGCGGCTCTCAATGTCACAGGAATTGCGGCGTCGAAACGTGTGGCGCAGCTGTTGCGTTGGATGGACTTAGCCGAATCCGGTGAGCACGTTCTGGTCAGGGGCGTACTGCGTCCCCTTCTTCTGTGGCAGGAACACATAGCAATGGGAATCGAAGCTTGGCGCACCGAAAATGCTGCGCTGCTGTGTGGGTGTGTTGCGGCCATTGCCGAGTTCGAAGCGCTTTCTTCCCTTGCCTCGCTCGCCTTTGAGCGCCCACACTGGAACTTTCCAGCTCTCATTAGTGACCCCGAGGCGCTCTTCGCGGCCAAAAAGTTGCAGCACCCGTTGATGCCTTCAGCCAAATGCGTGCCCAACTCTGTCTCAATTGGAGGAGAGCTGCGCGTGCTCATCATTTCCGGGTCGAACATGTCGGGTAAGAGCACGCTTCTGCGCGCCGTCGGACTCAACACTGTGCTGGCGTGGGCGGGCGCGCCGGTTGCCGCCGCGGAGATGCAGATCAGTCGCCTTCACGTAGGCGCCTCCATTCGCGTCATCGATTCGCTGCAGGACAACCGGTCGCGATTTTTCGCCGAAATCACGCGCATACGGCAAATTATCGACCTCACGAAACAGCACAGCGTCCTGTTCCTGCTCGACGAGTTGTTGAGCGGCACAAATTCGCACGATCGCCGCATCGGCGCATCGGCTATCGTCCGAAATCTAGTACAAGCCTCCGCTATCGGGCTCATTACAACGCACGATCTCGCTTTGGCGGATATAGAGCGGGATCTCGGCGCGCGCGCCGCAAACGCACACTTCGAAGACGTGATGATCGACAGCCGTATCGAGTTCGATTACCGCCTGAGGCCGGGCGTAGTTGCCCGAAGCAACGCGCTCGACCTCATGAGAGCCGTGGGCCTCGAAGTGTGACCGCCGTGCTCAACTCGCCGCTGGTTGGGCCTGCCCGGCAAACATTTTCGCCGCGCGGCGGTCGATCTCTTCCGGCGACACGTCTTCTATATGCGTTGCTAT
>JAFAQG010000769.1 GCA_019246575.1 Acidobacteriaceae bacterium | reverse complement strand
GGAGGTCATGTCGAGGCCGCCGTTCAGATGCTGAGCTTTGATGAGGCGCAGTGCTTCACGCCCGACCACTGGGGGCGTGAGCACGACCGCGAGAGCGAAGCTAAACGCCTCGGCACGATCTTTCGCCACCCCCGCGAGCATTCCGGTCGAGATCGTCGCGCCCGAACGGGAAAATCCTCGAAACGGCAGACACAATCCCTGCACCGCGCCGATGACGCCGGACTGCTTGGCGTCGAGACCGACGGCGTCTTCGGGCTGTCCGAAACGATTGGTCCTATCCAGCACGCCGGCAACGAGGATGAGAATCCCTACCGCTGCTAGCGCCGGGGCGATCAACTCGAGATGACTGAAAAGCTGCTCGACGTCGGCGTGCGGTGGCGTGTGGAAGCCGAACTTCTCAATAATTTTAATTAGCGCCTCGCCTATGACGCCCGTAATGACGGTCGCGAGTACGATCAAGGCAGCAAATCGCTTGAACGTGTCACGGTCGCGAAAATACGTGGTTCGCCACTTGTTCCAGAAGTAGACAATGACAGCGAACATCGTTCCCGTGTGCAGCATGACGAGCAGCAGCGTCATTTCAGGTGACGAAGGATCGAGGCCCATGAGTTTTTCGGCAACAACCACGTGAGCGGAACTGGAAACCGGCAGTAGTTCCGCCAAGCCTTGCACGACCGCAAGGATGATTACATGCAAAAGTGACATGAAAACGTTAGGATAGCGTGCAGCGGAGAGCCGGCGCGCGATTTAGCTTGCGGCCATTGCTGCCCGCCTTGCATCATTCGATGGGGGCGTGGTGGTGATAAGGTACCGCTTGGAATGTATTCAGTGAAAGGACGTTAACTCCTTATGGCCCATTTCCTCGATGGCAAGAAAGCGGTGGTCACCGGCGGCTCAAAGGGTATCGGCTTGGCGATCGCGCGGTCGCTGCTGGCCGAAGGGGCCGAGGTGTTGATCTGCGGCCGAGACGACAGCGCTCTGAAGGGGGCTGTCGCCCAACTTCGGAAGGCAGCGGATAGCCGTAAGGTCGTCGGACATGCGGCAGATGTGAGCAAGCCCGACGAAGTGGAGGCGTTGTTCGAAGCGGCAGACCGGGAACTCGCCGGGCTCGACATCCTCATTAATAACGCCGGGATGGGCACGTTTCGCCCGACGGGCGAGCTCTCGACGGAAGAATGGGACCGGATGATCGGCACAAATCTTTCGGGCGCGTTCTATTGCAGCCGCGCAGGGATCCAGCGCTTAGAAAAACGTGGGGGCGGCTGGATTATCAACATCAGCAGTCTAGCGGGCAAGAATCCGTTTGCCGGAGGGGCCGCCTACAACGCCTCGAAGTTCGGGTTGAACGGCTTTAGCGAGGCTATGATGCTGGACCACCGCAACGACAAAATCCGGGTGAGCTACATCATGCCCGGAAGCGTGGACACGGCGTTTGCGGGAAACGAGCGCCAGGAGCGCGTGGCTTGGAAGATCGCGCCGGAAGATATCGCGGAAATCGTGCTCGACATTCTACGAAAGCCCGAAAGAACACTGATAAGCCGAGTTGAAGTGAGACCTTCTCGGCCCCAGAAGTACTAATCAGCAAAGCCCGACTGGCACTCGGATCGTAAATCAATCCACGCGGCGAGACCCCTAACTGGATTGAAGGAGGAAGTGGAGCCTCGGGTTTGGCAGATTGGTTGCTCCAGCTTCGGCTGAAAACACATGAAGCATCTAATGGAGCTCCCTACGCTGGCCGATAAGACACACAGCTGAAACATTCAGCCGCGAGCAAAGGGAATGGCGCATATGAGCCGGCTAAGAAAAGTACTCGACCCGACAAGGACAGGCAAGGACGCCGAATCGCTAGAGCGAACACTGCTGAAACTGGTTGTTGGCCAGGACGAGGCAGTCGAGCAGATCGTCAACATCTATCAGATGCATTTGACCGGTCTGACCGCACCAGGACGCCCGGTGGGCAACTTCCTCTTCCTTGGACCAACGGGTTCTGGAAAGACGCGCACCGTCGAGGCGACTGCCGAAGCTCTTTTGAACAATCCCCGCGCGGTCATCAAGATCGATTGCGCAGAGTTCCAGCATAGCCACGAGATCGCAAAGCTGATCGGCTCGCCTCCGGGATACCTCGGCCACCGCGAGACTCACCCGCTTCTTAGCCAGGAAGTGATCAATCAGCACCATACGGATAACGTCAAGCTGAGCTTCATCCTGTTCGACGAGATCGAGAAGGCGAGCGATGCGCTGTGGAATCTGCTGCTCGGCATTCTCGATAAGGCGACACTCACGCTCGGCGACAATCGCAAAGTCGATTTCTCCCGCGCGATGATCTTCATGACGAGCAACCTGGGTGCTTCGGAGATGAGCAATCTGATCGCGCCGAAGCTGGGCTTCCGCGGCGTGCCGGCGTGCGCCGCATCGGAGGTCAGCGACGAGTTGACGGAAAAGATGTCGAAGAGCGGCATCGAGGCTGCGCGCCGCAAGTTCACGCCGGAGTTTATGAACCGGATCGATAAAGTAGTGGTGTTTAAGCCTCTGGGGCAACCGGAGCTGCGCCGCATCCTCGATCTGGAGCTCGGGCAGGTGCAACAGCGGATTTTCCTGTCGCCTTCGGAGCGCACCTTCGTGTTTACCGTGTCCGACAAAGGCAAGGAGTTCCTGCTGGACCAGGGCACTGACGTGAAATATGGGGCGCGGCATCTGAAACGCGCTATCGAGCGGCTGGTTGTGCATCCGGTATCGAATCTGATCGCGACCGATCAGGTCAATACGGGTGACTGGATCCAGGCGGATCTCGACGCTGACCGAAACTGCCTGATTTTCACTAAGGAAGCCGAGAATCTGGAAGTTCACGCGATGGCAAGGATGGTCGGTGAAAACTTTCGCTGGTCCCCTGCAATGGCCGCGACGACAGCGCAGGAGAACGTGCGCGCTGTAGCAGTGGCGAAGCCACGCAAATAGTCGGAATCAATTACATTCGCAACCGCGGGCGGCGCTATGCCGCCCCTTTTTGTGTCTGACGGACCCTGGTGCGATTCAGTGGTTACAACTCAATCGACCACGAATATCTGGTCCACGGCAAAGCTGCCGGGCGGGAGGGGCGGCGGGAGCGCGAGCCGTTCGCTGCCGCCGAGGAACCGTATACCGGTGTGGTCACGAACCTCGACTGAGCGATCCGAAGGATGAACAATCCATACGGCACAAGCGTCAGCGGCCAGATACAGCTCGGGCTTTTTTCGGAACTCCTCATTCTGATTCGACGGCGAGAATACCTCGATTACCAATTGTGGGCTGCCAGTCGGGTACGTGCGGCTGCCGCGTGCGGTTCGCCAGCGCTCCCGGTCGATGACAAACACCTCGGGCCGCGGCATACTTTGGCTCAATGGCAAACGAACGCTCGTGTCCTGTCGAACCATAAACTGGCTGTCTTCAAGTAGTGGCTTCAGAAGGTCATAGAGCCGAGTGCAGAGATCTGCATGTTCCGGCATCGGGCAGGGAGACAAGATGATTTTCCCTTCGATGAGCTCGTCTGTGGTATGGGGCGGCGGCTCATACGACAAGTACTGCTCGATGGTGGTGGTGCCGTGTGGTGTAGTCGACATACTCAATCGACGCCGCGCTCTTCATACCATGATGCCGCACCGGCGCGGGCAGCCGTTAATTTCCGTGCAGCTTCCTTTCGGCATCACGCCACGCCGCCGTGTTCGGATTAGCCGGATTCCATACAGGAGTTTGCGTCCCGTTTGCGAGGTTGAGAACACAGAGAGCGATCATCCGGTCTACTCGCGCCATGTTGTCGTAATCGATTTTCTGCCATTCGTCGCCGACGCG
>JAFAQG010000651.1 GCA_019246575.1 Acidobacteriaceae bacterium | reverse complement strand
CCAGCACCGCTCCCATGACACGATCTACGCGCCCGGCCCGGACACCTTACGCGCGCCCGGCAAAGCACCGATCTTTACGCGCGCGCCAGGACTCGTGGCCAAGCTCGCCGCGCAACTGCCCGGTATCGACCGCAAGGCTTACGATGTCGAGCGCCACTTCAAAACCGTATCCGCCATGATGTCGGCTTCCGAGAAGGACTGGCAGGAGATACCCGGCATCGGCAAGCAGACCGCAAAGCAAGTCGTGGAGATTCTACGCCGATGAAATCCCTCTATTGTGCCGACTGCCCCCGCAAGTATCGCCCCATACCAGGCGACGGCCCCCAGCCCGCCTCAATACTCATCGTCGGCGAGCGGCCCGGCGCAAACGAACACAAATACGGCAAGGTCTTCATCGGCAAGACAGGACAGGAACTCAATGAAACTTATTTACCTTTGGCTAACCTTACCCGTTCCCGTGTACGTATTTGTAACGCTGTGTGTTGCTGGGCTGATAACAACCGTACACCTACGGATAAGGAAATAGCTTCTTGCGCGGCCCATCACTTACCGCGCGAGATCGAACTTACTCAACCGCGCGTCATCATCCTGATGGGCGGCTCGGCCTGCAAGTTAGTCCCGTCCATCAAGCTCGACATGATGCACGGCATACCTCAGTACGCCGAGTTATTCGACTGGTTCGGGCCGGTCGTCCCGATGTATCACCCGGCGCTCGGCCTGCACGAGTCGCGCTGGATGACGCAGCTACTCGAAGACTGGCAATCACTAGGGCATCACATACGCGAAGACTACTGGCCGGAACCTATCGACCCCCCAGTTACTAATTACCGTATCTTACGAGGCAAGGAAGTTAATGACATACAATTACCCCCGGTTATCGCTATTGATACCGAGTCGCACGGAACGACCCCTTTTAGTGTTCAGATCAGCACGCCGTCGCGATCTCGGTCCCGACGGGGAGAATGACGCGCACGAGGGAAAGTAGTTCTTGAACTTTGTTCATATTACTGTAGTGTCTACACTCACCGGGATTTCTTCTGCCGGTCCTGTTCTTCCCGCCGACGAAGGTACTCGATGGTCCGCTGGATATCCTGCTCGGTTACAGGCTTGTCATCCGGTGTATGGCTGTCCAACTCGCGCTCGGCTTCCTCTTCGCTCATGCCCCGGCGCATTAGCGCGTCCTTCACCATAGCGCGCGTTTCTTCCTCGTCGGCTATAAATCTAGCTTGCGCTGGTTGCTCGAAACCGTCGTCATCGATTTTCGGCATATACAACTATTATCCACGCTCGGTGCCGATCTGGGGCGACATGCTGGAGTTCCTGAAAATCTGCTGGATCAACCGCGATCCGCGCTGTCCCTATGTGTTTCAGCGGAAAACGAATCAGGGCTACCGCCGCGTAAAGAATATCCGCACGGCTATCGAACTGGCAGCCGCGCGTATCGGCAAGCCGTCCCTGTTGTTCCACGATTTACGGCGCACCGCCCTCCGCAACATGGAACGGGCCGGTATCCCTCGCACCGTCGCCCGGCAGTGTTCCGGCCATCTAACGGAGTCCGCTTACCTCCGCTATGCCGGGATCGCCTCGACCGGCGACGCTCAATTCGTTGCCCAACGTATGACGGCCCATAGGCAGGAACAAGAGGCTGCGGCGAAGGCGCAAGAGAAATTGTGGGAAAAATTGTGGGAAAGCTCGGAGCTATCTGACCAGAAACCCCCCGAGCTAATTCCCACTAAGTTACAGCAGTAGAACAACTTATGTGTGGTGCGGATGAAAGGACTTGAACCTTCACGGAGTACTCCTCCACTAGAACCTGAATCTAGCGCGTCTGCCAATTCCGCCACATCCGCGTGATGAGGGGATTCCCCATTGTACACTCGGCTCTTGGCGCCGGGAACCGGTGCCGTGCGCTGAATCGGGGGCGATGGTGCGGCAGAGCGCTGTACAGATCCGTCAATTGAAAACGCACGACGAGTTTCGGGAAGCTCTGCGGCTCCAGCGCGAGATTTGGGGCTTCCAGGACATCGAGCTACTCCCGCTGCGATTTTTTGTGGTCGCGAGCAAGGTAGGCGGCCAGGTACTCGGCGCATTCGACGGACCGAAGATGGCCGGCTTCTGTTTATGCATCCCAGGGTTGAAATCGCGTGGCACGCCGTATCTGCACAGCCACATGCTCGGGGTGTTGCCCGAATATCGCAATACTGGACTTGGGCGCATGATGAAGCTGGAGCAACGCGAGTTCGCTCTCGCACACCGTGTCGATGTGATCGAGTGGACATTCGACCCGTTGGAGCTGAAGAACGCTTTCTTCAACATTGAGCGGCTTGGCGCAATCGTTCGGCGTTATGTCCACAACCAGTACGGCACGACAAGCAGCCGTTTGCATGGCGGGCTCCCGACGGACCGGCTCATCGCGGAATGGTGGATTCGATCGCCGCGAGTACAACAGCTATGCGACCGCCGTCCGTATGAACGTCCGCGGGCGGTGGCATCCGTTCAGGTTCCGTCTGATATCGATGACTTGCGCCAACACCATCGAGATCGCGCGCGCAAAGTGCAGGCGTCCATCGGTGAGCAGTTCGAGCAGCATTTCAAAGCCGATCTTGCAGTTATCGGGTTCGAGAAAACCGCAGAAGCTGGAACATACCTGTTAGGCACATGGCATTCCGAATAGAGCGCATCGTTCTCCGCCAAATCCGAATGCCGCTGGTGCATTTCTTCGAAACCAGCTTCGGCCGCACACGCGAACGCGACATTGTTCTGGTTCAGGTGATTGCGGCTGGAATCTCGGGTTGGGGCGAAGTCACCGCGGGCGAAAACCCGTTTTACAACGAAGAATGGACCGGATCGGTCTGGCCCCTACTGATCGACTACATCGGTCCCCATGTCCTTGGGCGAGAGTTCTCGTGCGCAGCTGAGATCGGCGCTCGAACGGCGCACATTCGCGGTCACAATATGGCACGAGGCGGCTTGGAAGCCGCGGTATGGGACTTACAAGCTCGTATAAACGGCGAGCCTTTGTGGAAGACGATCGGCGGCGGCGCACGCCACGAGATTGCATGCGGCGTTTCGATCGGGATTCAGGACACCGTGGATGAATTATTGGCCAAAATCGAAACCGAGTTGGCCGCAGGTTATCAACGAATCAAAATCAAGATCAGACCGGGATGGGATGTCGATGTAGTCCGCCAGGTTCGCCAGCGTTTCCCCCATATCAAGCTCATGGCGGACGCGAATTCCGCGTACACACTCGCCGATCTCGAGCACCTGAAGCAACTGGATGAGTTCTATCTGATGATGATCGAGCAGCCGCTCGCGCACGACGACATCATCGATCACGCGGTCCTGCAAAACGCGATCGAAACGCCTGTCTGTCTCGATGAATGCATTCGGTCCGCGCACCACGCCGAACAGGCCATCCGTTTGGGAGCCGGGAGGATTATCAACATCAAACTCGGCCGCGTAGGTGGATTCGCCGAGGCGAAAAACGTACACGACGAATGTCAGAGGCATGGCATTCCAGTGTGGTGCGGCGGGATGCTGGAATCGGGCATCGGGCGCGCTCACAACATCGCACTTTCGACGCTGCCCAATTTCGTGCTGCCGGGCGATGTGTCGGCCAGTAAGCGTTATTGGAAACGCGACATTGTCGTCCCGCCGGTCGAGGTCACAGAGCACGGCACGATTGGGGTTTCCGATAAGCCTGGTTTGGGTTACCAGATAGACGAAGACTTCCTGGAAAGTCGCCTCGTTCGAAGCCACGCATCGAGCTGACGCGAAACGGTAAAAATAGCCGGCCGCTATCCTGAGTACTGATGCTGAAGGCGAGTATCTTTCGCGAATACGATATCCGCGGCAT
>JAFAQG010000577.1 GCA_019246575.1 Acidobacteriaceae bacterium | reverse complement strand
AAATTTTGCAGAACCTGTTGCGCGAGCGAGTCTCGATCAAAGATGCGGGTTCGATTCTGGAAGCTATGGGCGAAGGCGCTGGTATCACTCGCAACCCGAATCTTTTAACGGAGTATGTCAGGCAATCGATCCGGCGCGCGATCGTTAAGCCGTACCTGAATGCGGCCGGAGATCTACCCGCTTACTTCGTCGATTCCGAGATCGAGCGCATCATCGAATCGGCGGTCGAACACGGTGAACAGGGAAGTCATTTGAACCTTTCACCGCAGCAAATTCGGTCAATTGTCGACCGAATCACGAAAACTTTACCCGGGGCTGACTCGGGACTCGTGATTCTAAGCAGCTCTGGGGCAAGGCATTTTCTCAGGCAAATCATTGAGAATGCGCTACCGGGAGTGGCGATCGTAGGACAGAACGAAATACCATCTGGAGTTCGTGTGCTCTGCCTGGGAACAATTAAGTGACGGAATCGGTGACAATGCTGGAAGCCGTCGGTGCGGATCCGGGGGAGATTTTTGAGCAGAACATGCGCGAGCAGCTCATCCTGGAGAATCTCGTGCAGGTTCGAGTCATCGCCCGCCGAATCCACGATCGCTTGCCTGCCTCGGTCTGCCTGGAGGATCTGATTTCAGCGGGCATTGTAGGCTTGATAGCCGCAGTGGATCGATACGATCCAAACCAAGAAGTTAAATTGCGCACCTACGCGGAATACAAGATTCGGGGTGCGATTCTTGACAGTCTGCGGGGCCTGGATATAGTTCCGCGGTTACAGCGGAAACGGGCGAAGCTTATTGAAGCTGCAATCTCGTCACTCGAGCAGCAGCATCAACGGACTCCATCCGAAGACGAGATCAGCGCTCATTTACGGATCTCAACGCTTGAGTACCACCGTTGGTTATCGGATGTGGCCTGCGCCGGTATTGTGAACGTTGCTGATGGTGGGCGGGATGGTGAAGGGACTATGAACGTCCTGGAACAACTCGCGGCCGATCAAGACGGTCCCCTGGACGTGATCGAACGCACTCAGCTGGAAGCATTGCTGGCGTGTGCTATTGAAAAAATGCCGCAGCTCGAGAGAACAATCCTGAGTCTTTACTACTACGAGGAGATGACACTCCGCGAGATAACACAGGTGCTCGATCTGCACGAATCGCGGATCTCGCAGTTGAAGACCCAGGCCGTCTTGCGGCTGCGCTCGTACATTCAAAAGCGCTGGTCGCGACCGGCTAGTACAGAGGGAAAAGGACAGTCGATTTCATGAAACATCCAATTAACGAGAATGCACAAGACAATGCAACCGAGCCCGTGGCCGCTCCACCAATCGCGCCCGGCACGGTGGTGAAAGGAGCGGGTCACGGCAACCTAGACCTTCTGCTCGATGTAGAAATGCCCGTTAGTATTTCTTTCGGGCGCGCAAAATTGCCGCTGAAGGATGTGATCAAGCTCAGTACCGGATCGATTGTCGAACTGAACCGTAACGTTTCCGATCTGGTCGAAATCGTGGTGAACAATTCAGTGATCGCGAAGGGAGAAGTGGTCGTCGTGGACGGCAACTTCGGCGTCCGGATTGATCAGGTTATGAGCAGGCAGGACAGGATCCGGTCACTAACGTAGGAAGGAGCAATCCGGTCGCTTCGGGTCGGGAAATTGGAAAATTGCGGGCTCTGATCGACTGCTGAAATACCCGGTCACTTCGTTCCCGGCTCTGATAGACGCGGTTAGTAGACTGCTGGCAGGCTCCGAAGAATATTCGTGATGTACTGCAGGGTCTCATTTATGGGCGGGACGCCGCCGGCTTTGTCGACGCGTCCGGGACCCGCGTTATAGGCGCCCAGCGCCATGGGAATGTCGCCCTGGTACCTGTCGAGCATCATCTTAAGAAACTTCGCACCTGCATCCACGTTCTTTGCCGGATCGAAGGGATCGTCGAGGCCCAACATACTCGCGGTATCAGGCATAATCTGCATCAAACCCATGGCACCTGCGATTGAGACCGCGCACGGTTTGAAGGCCGATTCCTGTCGCATGACGGAGCGTAATAGGTCAGGGTCCACTTGCTGCTTCTTGGCTGAGTCCTGAACGAGCTTTTCGACGTCCGTTCTCGGCAGCGCCTCACAGGAATCGTCGACCATCTGAACGTTCGGCATCGCGAGAGGGATCGGATCGGGCCAGGGAAGTGCGAAGAAGCTCTTGGTTGTGGTTGTATTGCTGGCCGACGTTGTGCCGTTAGCGGCATTTGCAGATTGCTGAGGAGCAGTTGTTTCTGTGACACTGACCTGGCGAGCGATAGACTCACGCTGTTGCCGCAGAGAATCGGGCTCGGTGGGTTTCCGGAACGCGTCTATAGCCGCTTGCTGCTGCTCGAGCGCCTTCTGCATGGCCTGCTCGGCCCTTTCCTGTTGTGAAAGGGACTGCTGGGGCGCGTTCTGCGCGACAGGGGCCTTAGCCGGCTGTTGGGCGGTAAGCAACGAGGACCCGAGCATGACGAGGATCGCAGGCGCCTTTGGTCGAAGGACTCCCATCAGTAAAGTAGATCGCCAATGCCCGCTCTCCTCTCATCTAGCGATTACCAGTGGGTGCGATCGCGCTCGAACGCATCGAAACGATCCTCGAGGTCTGCCTGCAACCGGGCCTTTTCATTGGCCTGAATAAATTTTTCGCATGTTTCGGTATGTCTGCCGGCGCCGCAAGGCGCTGCACGCACACCATAGCTCGCGTCCTTCCAGAAGCTGTCCCCTGGAACAAAGGAGTACTCGAGGCTGTTGCGCACGATCTGTTTCACATCGGCGTAGCTGAGACTATAGGTGAGAACCGCGCGCTGATATTCCTGAGTCAGGTGAGTACGCGCAACCCCTTCATCGTCCGTTGAAATCGTGACCGGCACGCCGTATTTCCGATAAATCGGGAAGGGATGATCCTTGCCTTTAACGCCGAGGATCTGGTCGTTGCTGGTGAGATTGATCTCGACATCGATATGACGCTCTTTCATCAGGCGCATCGTTTCGAACCATTCGTTCTCGTACATGATGTCAACCCCGTGCCCGATGCGTTCTGCGTGACCGAGCTGCACAGCTTCGCGGATGTGAAAACGCAGGCCCTCGGGCGGCACCAGTCCTGGCGCAAGCTCGCCGGCATGTAACGAGATATGGACCCCAGGATAGAGGCGCTTAGCGTAATCCACCATCTGCATGTGTAAGTGGTAGTCGCGCATTGAGGTGAAGCTGTCCTCCGGTTGGACAAAGTTGATCGCAACTACACGTGGGTCGCTCGAGGCGAGTATGAATGCGGTCAGGAGCTGCGCAAAAACCGATTCTTTGGGAGACCCGCGCAGTACTTGAAATATGTATCGAACAGCAACGCGGCAGGGCGGCGATACCGGTTCCGAATCACAAGCGAGCGCCTGAACGCGCGCTTTTTCCATCTCGTCTACGCGTGTGCGAATGGCCTTTGCCTGTTGTTCCAGGCCCCGTTGCAGCAGCTTCTGCCGGGTTGCGTCGAAATCGCCGTCGAACCCGATTTCGTTTGCGATGCCCGTAATCGCACTACCGGCAGTCAGCACCATCAACTCCAAGTACGATTCGTTCTGTTCTGCTGCGCGCCGGACGACATCGGCGAGGTTTTCGCCGTCGTGCCCGTGAGCAACGGCTGAGAACTTTTCAAATGCGGCAAAGAAATGGTCGTGCGCGGATTCGCTACCGGGCACGAAATCGCGCATCGAGAGACTGTCGATCAGCAATGCGAACAGGTGGTTATCGTTGAGAGAGCGCGTTGCAGGAACATCGCCGCTTGCGCAACGATTTTCCCCCTCGGGACCGACGATGGAAAGCGTGCGTGGATCGATGCACAACGATTGTTTCGCGGCTTCTTCCAGAAAGCGCTCGGCGTAAACCGCGCCCGCGAGATGATTGTGCAGGTCGCCGCCTTTCGGCATCCGGAGCAGAAAGGCGTAGAGCTCGGGAGGGCTGTTGCGGAGCTCGGCGAATTGGTGGTTGAGGAGAGCTTCGTTGGTGGAACGCGAGTGCGTTGGCGCGAGAGCGGGCTGGGCAAAGACATTCGCGGTAAGGAGAGCGAAAGCGAACGTGCTGCAGTTCAAAGCAGTCATGTTCCTGTGAGCTTACAGCACGATGCGTCGGCATTTCATTCAGCAAGAAGGCCGATATTCGAATGCAGCAACGCATGCGAGTTTCGCTTCCCGTACTTCCGGCGAGTCGCGCGCAGGGTGGCCATCGCGTCAAGAAAGAAGTTCTCGATGGGACGAGGTGCGGCTCCGCTGAGTTTGGCTTGGGCGAACAGCAGCTTGGCATCTTCGATCACGGCCTTTATATCTGCGCCCGTAAGACCACGGCTGGCGCTGGCGAGTGTGTCGGCATTCGTGTTCGGAAAAGGCGGTGGTAGCGTGGCGAGTTGTTCGGAAAAGA
>JAFAQG010000366.1 GCA_019246575.1 Acidobacteriaceae bacterium | reverse complement strand
TCGCAAGTTGCTGCTGTATATCGACGCTCCAGCGCTCGCTGTACGGATTCTTCGGATTCGGTGTGTAATACGCAATATCGTTTCCCAGATACGTATTCACGCCCAGAGTCGATCCAGTCGGCTGCTGAATCGCGTTGCTGCCGGGCGGGAACGGGTCCGACAGCGTCGCCGCCGGCGATAAAAAATTATTACTCGTCGGTACAAACAACGTCGTCTGCGAAAATCCGGTCGACGGCCCGGTGTTGTAGTCATTGAACGGATTCGTATAGATCCCGAATCCGCCGCGGAACACTGTCTTGCCGTGGAATCGCGCCGGCGACCACGCCAGCCCGGCGCGCGGACCCAGCAGGAGCGACGCGGTTTCGTAACCGCTCCTGTGCGATGGCGAGGCAAACACCAGACCCCCCGTCGGACGGAAGCTCGCCGGGGACGGCAGCAGCGGATTGCTCCGCACGTTGTTTGCGTAAATTGTCGCGTATGCCGCTTGCGCCGCCTGTGTCGCCGCGTTCGCCGCCGTCGGATCGAACCCGATCACTTGGCGGTTGTTGCTCTCCACAATCGGAGTCTCGTGCTCCATACGCAGCCCTAAATTGAGCGTCAGATTCGGTTTGATCTTCCAGGCATCCTGAATAAAAAATCCGTAATAGGAGTTATTACTCGTCGTCGGCTCATTTACGTCGTATTGCCCGCTGCTTGGCAACCCCAACAAAAACTGCGCAAGCGAACTGCCGAAAGTCGGCGCGACGGCCCCCGTGCCCGCCGATACCCAAGTGCCCGGCGAAAAAGTAAAGAACCCAGACGAATATCCGCCATTGATCTGGCTGAGCTTGTTCAGCCGAATGTCCGGTCCGGCCTTGATCGTATGTTGCCCCCAGATCTTCGTTACTGCCGCAAAGAATTGAGTCTCAGTGAAATACGAAGGGGACCCGGGCTTCGCGCTTAAGCCCGCGAATGCCGCCGCTCCCGTCCCCTCCGAGAACGCAATCCTCGGCAGCAGCGGGTAGGTCGAAGTCCTGTTTATATAAGTTGGAAATCCCAGGCTGGTCGCGTCAAACCCTGCGCTCGGCAGGGTCGTCAGGTTATCCGTTCGCGTGAAACCCAGGCGCGCATCCAGCACCAGCGTCGGTGAAAGCGTGTAAACATCGTCCAACACGCCGCCCCACATATCCACATCTGTCAGGCCGCCGCTCGCAATGTTGTTAAACGTATTATTGTTGTTTTGCAGATAGCTGCTCTCATGCAAATCGAAGAATAGCTTGTTGGTGTCGCTCACGTTATAATCCACGCGTCCCATGTTCGAAAAGTAATTGTCTATATTGGGCGTCGTCGAGATAAAGTTGTTTTCTCCATCCGCCTTGCCGCGTAGGTTCGGTTGCGGATAAAACTGTAAATACTTCAGCGCAACGGGATTCAGCAAACTCGGATCGATAATATTTCCCGAGAATCTCTGCCGTGTAACTCTGCCGTTCGAGCTGCTCGCGTTGAACGGGTTATACATTTGGTAACTCGACCCGAGCGCCAGCAGCGCTGAAAAATCTCCCGTGCGCTCGGCCGCCGTCGGCACGGTTGTAATCACGGAAGTCGGCGTCGAATCCTTGAACCCCTCGTAAGCATAGAAAAAGAACAGCTTGTTATGCCCGTTGAAAACCTTCGGAATCAATACCGGCCCGCCGATCGTTCCGCCATACTGGTTCTGCCGCGTCACCGGGCCCTTCTGGCCGGCCGCGTTGGTGAAATACAACCCTGCCGCCAGCTTGGATGTCTGGTTGAACTCGGAAAGTGTCCCGTGAAATTGATTCGTCCCGCTCTTGGTCGTGATATTGACCGTTCCCCCCGCCGTGTCTCCATAACTCGCGTCCGATTCGAACTGATCCACGCGCACTTCGTCGACGGCGTCCATCAGAGGACTAAACCCCGCCGTGCGGCTGCTGTCCTCCATATTGGGTACCCCGTTCAGCAGAATCTCGTTCGAGCTGGCGTTTGCGCCGCCGAGCGAAAAATCACCGCCTCCTGCGTTATCGAACGGCCGCACCACAGCCAGTGCATGTTTCTCTTTCGGAACCACTCCGTACTCGTCCCTGACAAAGCCGATCGGCGAGCGTCCGTTGCTCGGCAAATTTTCCACTTCCCGCGCCGTCAGCACTTGTCCCGATGTTGCACTCTCGCTCTCAACCAGCGGCGCGTCCGCAGTCACCACCACCGTTTCGGAGGTGCTGCCCACTTCAAGATGCACATTCTCCGTCACCGTCTCTTCGGCCTGCACATTGATTCCGCCATGCACGTACTTCTTGAAACCCGGCGCTTCCGCACTCATCTCGTACGGCCCCGGCACAAGGAACGGAGCCGTGTAATAGCCGTCGGGCCCTGATTTCGTGACTACGTGGGCCCCCGTATCGGTGTTCGTAACCGTTACGCTCGCGTTCGGGACTGCGGCCCCCGACGGGTCCACAATTCGCCCCGTTAGCGTCGATCGGAACTCTTGGGCCGACAGCACACACACCAATGAGAGAAGCAACAGTAAGCGTTTCACCGCTCGACCTCCATTGCGCCAAAGTGTATCACTGTGATCACAAAATCCACAGATCTTTTTTCTCTTGAGTACGCAATTACTTGCGTGCAAGTATCGGACGCTCGCCGTCCGTTTCGCGCCCGGCGCATGCTACGGTGTTGCCGCACATGAATGCTCGTCCCTCACCTGTTCAGGTATCCACACAGATCATTCAGAGCCCCGAATGCAATGAGCGGGTTCCAACTACTCGCGCCGAAATCAATCGCGCCAACGCTCTCTTCTCTACCGGCCCGAAAAGCGTAGACGGCAAAGCGAAGTCTTCGCTGAACGCCGTCAAGACCGCACTGACCGGCCGCACCGTGCTTCTCCCAACCGACGATGCCGCCGAGTACCAGGAATATGTCAGCGGGTGGCAGGAAGAATTCCAGCCTGTAGGCCAGCGCGAAAGCGAACTCGTCCAATCCATCGCCGATATCACCTGGCGCCTGCGCCGCATTCCCGGACTCGAACTGGCAATCTACGCTCAGGGCCGGATGCAGTTCGCGAACGCATTCGACGATCACGATCCCGCGCTTCGCTCCAGCATGATCGAGCTCCAAACTTTGCTCGCCTACGACAAGCAGCTTCGCAATCTGCATATCCAGGAATCGCGTCTCGCCCGGCGCCGCGAAAAAGAAATCGCGGAACTACAAAACCTGCAAAAGGAACGCAAGGAGAAAGAGGCGCGAGCGCTGCGTTCGACTAAGCCAAACATGGCTTCGAATTTTCAAACTCCGAAATCGGACGCTTCGCCGCACGAATCGCTTCCGAGCCGCAGCTTCACACAGCCGCCCGCCCCTCCTCTAAACCGCAACCTTCATACTGAGCCGGGAGCGTCAGCGAACTAGCGTGGCTGCAGCCTTCTTGCCTCTGGCTTCTGACTTCTGACCTCCGTCGATGCATAAAATATCCATGAAATGCTCGGCCAGCTTAGCTTTGTTTTTGCGCTCACGGCACTCGGGAGCAGTGCCGCTGTCAACATCGAATCCGCTCCCGGCGCAACGCCACGCGAGCTCTATGGCATCGAGCGCCTGAATGCCGCGCTGGCCTCTCTCCCCGACGCGGCAAAGCCCGATCTGCACCTCCTTGTTGGCGCACGTTCTTCACCGCTGTTCGCCCATGTTTCAGCACTAGGAACGTTCCCGGCTTCGCTCCATGAAGCCTTCCATTTGCTCCGCACCGGGAACCGGCTGCTTGTCGTCGGAAGCGATCCCTCCGGCGTCCTTTATGGCTGCCTCGAGTTAGCGCGACGCATTCAATCCGCCCGCGCCATTCCCCTCACTCTCGACTTCACCGACCATCCCGCGTTTGTCCTCCGCGGGACTTGCATCGGTATGCAGAAGCCCGAAATCACTTACGACGGCGGCATGTACGATTACCGCTACACGCCCCAGGAGTTTCCGTTCTTTTATGACCAGAAACTCTGGACAAGATATCTGGACTTACTCGCCGAAAACCGCCTCAATACTCTCTACCTCTGGAACGGCCATCCATTTACTTCGCTTCTGAAACTGCCCAAATATCGGGAAGCCCAGGAACTCTCGGACGAGCAGTTACAACAAAACATACAAATGTTTCACTGGCTCACCACGGAAGCAAATCGCCGTGGTATTTGGCTGATTCAGGGTTTTTACAACGTTCACATCTCGCACGCTCTCGCCAAAGCGCACAACGTACGGTTCCAGCAGAAAGCTCCCACGCCGTTCACCAGCGAATACACACGCTACTGCATCTCCGAGTTCATCAGAAACTACCCGGACGTCGGCCTCATGATGACGCTCGGCGAAGCTCTCGCTCCTCAATATGGCGCCGAATGGCTCAGCAAAACGATCATCCCCGGCGTGAAAGACGGAATGCGCGAGCTCGGCACATCCGAGCAGCCGCCCATCATCGTGCGCGCTCATGCTACCGATATCCAGAGCGCAATGAAAGCCGCGCTCCCCATCTACAGCAACATCTACACCATGTGGAAATGGACCGGCGAATCCCTCACCTGGACTGATATCCGCGGCCAGGTGCTTCAGGAACACGAAATGCTGGTGCATCTCGGCGCAGCCCACATCGTTAACATTCACCTGCTTTCGAACCTCGAGCCTTTCCGCTGGGGCGATCCCGAATACATTCAGAAGGTGATGCTCTCGTGCGCGCGCATCGGGATCAAAGGTCTGCATTTCTACCCCTTGCGCTACTGGGAATGGCCTGTGTCGGCCGATAATCCGCCCGAGCTCCAAATCGATCGCGATTGGATCTGGTACGAAGCCTGGGCGCGCTACTCGTGGAATCCTAATCGCGACGCATCCGCCGAGCGCGAATACTGGATCGCTCGCCTGACTGA
The DNA here is from genome assembly GCA_019246575.1 of Acidobacteriaceae bacterium. The sequence goes on along the minus strand of JAFAQG010000366.1, from coordinate 5,361 downwards.
TAAGTACGGAGCGCGCGAAGCCGCCGGTCACATCCTCGACGCTTACGAACAATCCGGAGTTTGCGCGCCTCGTCTTCTTCCCCGCGTCGGCATTACAGAAGGCAATCGCCAGTCGCTAACTCTGGGTATGTTAATGCCTCAATTGATCGCCCCGGATCGATATCATCCCGCCACAACTCTTTGGACCGCCGACGCTCCTCCCGGCGAGCGCCTCGCCGACTATGTCGAGCACGAGTTCCACCACCAGCCTCACCAAGGCGAAACGCCGATCAGTGTTACTCACGAAGTTGTCGATTCCGCCACCCTCGCCGTCCGTTCCGCCGAAGCCGCTCGTCCTTACGTCGCCCGCAACAGACAGGAATACGAGCGCCTGTTAAACGACATGCGCTGCATTCAAGCCGAAATGCAATTCTACGCCGCCAAGACACACGCGGCCGCTCTCGTCTTGCGATATCGCTACAGTCATGACGTGCATGATCTCGAACAGGCACTCCCGCTGCTCGAGGAAAGCGTTGCGGATTTCCGCAAACTGGTGGACCTTACGAACACCACGTACCGCCAGGGCCCAAGTGTTCATAGCGTGTCCCGACGTATTCCGTTCCGCGGGGGTCCCGGCCGCTACACTCACTGGCGCGATTGCCTGCCCGCCTACGAACAGGAACTTAGTAACTTCAAGCGCAATCTGAACGCACTCCAGACATCATCGGCGCAAGCCGCCGCAAAAGACTCCGGTCTCGATTGGCTGTTCCAATGAATCGCCGGAAATTTATGCAAAGTGCGGCGGCCGCAATTACCGCCCCCGCGGGCATGAAGGCACAAGTGCCGGACTCGCAACTCCAGAATTTCATCCATACAGCGGAATCGCTGAAACCGCGACTCAGCGAGACGATCGTCAATCCCGTTTCTCTCGTTTGGCCCCGCCCCGATCCATCCACGTTTTTGAAGTGGCGCATGGACATTCTCGGTCCCGCAACCGTTCTGCGAGAGCGGGTCTGGCGCGCAGGAGACACCTTTATCCTCGACTTCGGCCGGCATCTTACGGGTCATCTGGTTTTCTCGGTCTCCGGTGTAGGCGCATATATCGACGCACCCGTGCGGCTGAAGCTAACCTTCGGCGAAGTGCCGCCCGACGTGGCCATACCGCTCGAAACTTACTCGGGCACGCTCAGCCGTGCTTGGTTGCCGGATGAAATCATTAATGTCGATTTTCTTCCCCAGCACGTCCGAATGCCCCGCCGGTACGCATTTCGCTACGTGAAAATCGAAGTAATCGACACTGCGCCGCCCTTCAGTGCGCGCTTTGACGAAATTCACGCCGTCGCACTTACTTCTGCTGCCGCGCCGCCGCCTGCACTCGAAACCCGCGTTCCCGAGCTGCTCCGTGACATCGATCGGGTAAGCCTGAATACCTTGCGCGATTGCATGCAGACCGTGTTTGAAGACGGTCCGCGCCGAGATCGCCGGCTCTGGATCGGAGATCTTCGTCTGCAAGCGCTCACCAATTACGTCAGCTTCCGAAACTACGAACTGGTAAAGCGCTGCCTGTATCTGTTCGCCGGATTACCCCGCGAGGATGGCCTCGTCGCCGCTTGCGTCTACGAAAAACCCACTCCGCTGTGCGGACGCCAGTACATCATGGATTACGCAGCACTCTACGGAAGCGTTGTCCTCGACTATGTCCGCGCAACGGGCAGTAACGATGTTGCGCGTGAACTCTGGCGCGTGGTTAAACGCCAGATGGATATCCTCGGTCAATTCGTCAACGACTCAGGATTGTTCGTCGATCCCGGCGGGTGGTGGATTTTTATCGATTGGCGAGACGAGTTAGACCGCACTGCCGCCATGCATGGCGTGTTGCTCTTTGCGTATCGGCAGGCGCTCGATCTGGCCCGGCTCGCTGGAAGACAGAACGATGCTGCATCGTATCCGGAACGCATACGCCGCATGACCGCAGCGGCTCGGGAAAGCTTCTATGACAAGGATCGCGGCGTGTTCGTCAGTGGTCCCCATCGCCAGGTTTCCTGGGCCACGCAGGCCTGGATGATTCACGCCGGTATCGCCACGACGGCGGAGGGAAAAACTGCTCTCGAGCGCGCGACGAACATGCCGGATGCCATCCGCCCCGGAACACCTTATCTTTACCACTATGTTACAGATGCCATGCTGCTCTGCGATATGAAAAAGGAAGCAAACGACTTAGTTACGAGTTATTGGGGCGGTATGGTCAAAGCCGGCGCAGATACCTTTTGGGAAATATATGATCCTTCGAATCCTACTCTTTCTCCATACAAAAGCGTTCTTGTTAACAGCTATTGTCACGCCTGGAGCTGCACGCCCGCTTATCTCATTCGCAGTGGCAAGCTCCTGCCCTGATTAAAATAGAACTTTCAGTCCAAGCTGGATCTGCCGCGGTGTGTTCTCCTGGGCCGTGACGACACCGAAATTTGCCGATCCGAGCGTCGTGTTCGGCGCGCTAAAAATGGGAGTGTTGGTAAGGTTAAAGGCCTCCGCGCGAAACTCAACGGACATCTTCTCGACGGGTTTGAAACTCTTGAACACAGAAAAATCCAGATTATGAGCGCCATCGGCGCGGACAGCCGTAAACGTCCGGTCTAAGTTGCCGAAAGTGAACGGCGCTGCTGCCGAAAACGCAGCCGTGTTAAACCATTCATAAACCGATTGCGAGCCCCCAAGGCTGACCTTAGCCCCGTTGTAGTTAGGCCGCTGTGTGCCTCCGAAGCAGAAGCAGGTGCTCGTCGATTCCGAGAAGTTATAAAGAGGCAGTCCTAATGAGAAAGTCGCTATTGCGTTCAATTGCCAGTTTCCAATGAGGGCATTAACAATTCTATTCGTATTTGCCGCGAATGGTTTACCGCGGCCAATCGGAAGCTGGTAGCTTGCATTCACAATGAACCTTTGCGGCTGGTCGTAAGAGGAAACTGACCGGTCGCATTCGATGCAGTACCAGTTACGGACTATGTTCGACATATTCCAAAGTCCGTCCACGGCATCGCTGATCGTTTTTGAATACGTATACGAAGCCATAAACGCGAAGCCTCCCGTAAGACGCCGTTCGAATCGGACTTGGAGAGCGTGGTAATTGGAATTACCCCACGCGGCATTCTTAGCTTCAAAGCCCGTGTATTGAGGGTATGGCCGCAGGAGCTGGCCGTATTGCACCGTTCGTTGCGATAACACACCTGGTATGGTGATGATTCCGAAAAAAGGATTCGATACGAGCTGAGTTAGGGCCGAGCCGAGACTGAGCAGCGAAGGACTCAGTTGATTGAGCTCCGCGGGCTGTATAAAGTACGGCAGGTGAGTTGCCTTGTTCCCGGCATAGGCAACCTCCCAAACCATACTTGAGCCGAGTTGTTTCTGAATCGTGAAGTTCCACTGCTGATTGTACGGGGTTTTCAACGAACTAGGCCAGGCGTCGTTTAGCGTGGCGCCGGCTTGGGTTGCGAGCCCTTGAGAAGTTCCAGGAAAAAGGTTAAATCCGTTTGGGAAAGGATTGCTCAACGTGTTCAGAGGCGTGACGCCGTCGAGTGTCGCAAGCCACGGCGTCTGTGAAGAAAACGCCTCGCCCAGGTAGTGCCTGCTCGCGCCGTAAGGTGCGGCCATGTAGTAAATGCCGTAGGCGCTGCGAAGAACCGTTGATGGCGTGAGCTGATAGGCAACGCCGATGCGGGGTCCGAACTCGTTCAGCGCGGTGTCCCTGATCGACCTTCGGCCCAGTGAACTGCCGGCGAACAAGGTCCCGCCGCGCAGATTCATGCCCGTCGCTTGCGACAACGGATTCGCAACATAAGGGTCGATCGCCACTTCGCGGTTGTATCGTTCAGTCGTGCCGGATTCAAGGTCCCACCTCAGACCCACATTCAATGTGAGTTTCGTGGTCGCTTTGAAGTCGTCCTGAACGTAAAGGCCTGTGTACCGATTTGCATTTGCCGGGTTTACCTGGTCGGACACATAGCCGGCCGTCTGAGTAATTCCGCCGCCTGTTCCGAGAAGAAATGATGCGAAGCCTATGCCCGAGCTGGCAATCGGGCTTGCCGGATTCGGACCCTGAGTCATAGAGCGATAAAACTGATATGTCCCCACGGGCTGATCCAGCTGACCGAAGTTGACCAGATTAATTCGACTGTCGACTCCGAATTTCACACTGTGCCTTCCGATGACCCACGACATACTCGCGTCAGCCGTGTAAGTCGTGTCCCCCATGAGATAGAGATCGCCACCGTTCGGCCCTAACTGAGTCATGTCTTGAATCGTCACGTTAGGAAACTGCAACTGATTGGCTACCGCCGCAATGGAAGCGGGAAGTCCGAGTTGCGTCGGATCAAAGCCGCCTACGCCATGATTGCCCGCGCTCCACGGATAGCGATTGGCGGCCACGCGGCCGAAGCCGCCGCGAATACTCAGCACCTTGGAGGGTCCCATAATGTGCGTGTACTCGAGGATGCCGCTCTGCAACCGCTGATTCATCGGTTCACAACAACCCGGATCCGCCACGTTATTGAAGAAATTGGGCTTGCTGTAGATGCTGTTCATGATGTCGTAGCGGCCCATGATACGGTTGTTGCCGTTGAAGTAGTGATCGATCTTGGCTTCCAGGCGATCCTCGGGTTGTGGATAGGCGCTTTGAACGACGAAATTACCAGACCCCGTAAACCGCAGACCAGGCGAATTGGGCAGCGGATAATACTTTTCCATGTTCATCGCGACCGGATTCAGCATGTTTGCCGGAATAACATTTCCAGCGAAAACAGCCCGCGAGTAGCCGCCGCCGGGATTTGCGACCGTACTGAACGGGTTATAGATAGCCATAAGCTGACCGGACGAATTAAGCGTTTGCGAAAAATCGCCTCGGCGTTGGAGCGCAGTGGGCACCGTGTCTGTAGCAAACTGCGCAGCATACAACCGCGTTCCTTCGTAATCGAAAAAAAAGAAAGTTTTGTTTCTGCCGTCGTACAACTTTGGCACAAAGACCGGGCCTCCGAGGCTGCCGCCAAACTGGTTTCGCTTGAAACTCGCAAGCGGAATGCCGGAACGGTTTGCAAAGAAGTTATTGGCATCGAAAAAGCTATTGCGAAGAAACTCGAAGGCGCTGCCATGCGGGTCATTTGTGCCCGATTTCGTCACCATGATGACAACGCCCCCGCCGCTTCGTCCGTATTCGGCAGGATATGAGTTAGTCAGGATTCTGAATTCCTGAATGCCTTCGACAGAAGGGATCGCGCTGATGGCGGGAATGGTGGGAATATTGTGATTCACTTCCGCACTCACGCCGTCCAAAATCATGTCACTCGTGCCTTCCTGGCTGCCGTTGACGATGAAGTGATTGCCATAGAAAGTATC
>JAFAQG010000449.1 GCA_019246575.1 Acidobacteriaceae bacterium | reverse complement strand
CTCGGGGACCGCGAGGAGAATCTCAGGCGAGCCGCTGACTCGCTGGTGACAGCAGGCATCCATATTCTTAAGCGCTCGTCCATTTATGAGACCGAACCGCGGGATGTCACGGATCAGCCTTGGTTTCTGAACGCGGCGGTCGAATGTGAGACCTCTCTTTTCCCAATGCAACTGCTTCGGGCGACGCAGCGAGTGGAAAGGGCTGGAGGGCGGACGAAGGAAGGCCGTCGAGCCAAGGGGCCCCGCGAGATTGATATCGACATTTTGCTCTATGGATCGACGATAATTTCGACGCCTGAGCTATCGATACCGCATCCACGCATGCTCGAACGGCGCTTTGTTTTGGATCCCCTCGTCGAGATCGCCCCGGACTTAAAGCTACCCAATAGTCCTCTAGCGCTAAGGGAACATCTGAAGCGCTTGCAGGGCCAGATCACACAGCTTGTTAAGCCTTTCTGAGAGTGACGCCGAAGTTGGGCAACTAACGATTTGAGGCAGTACGTCGAAGGCTCGGGCTGAGCTGCCCCGTGTTAGTGCGAGCCGCGCTGGCGTGCCTTCGCCTACAAGCTGATGGTGAGAAAACCTGTGACCCTATCGCGCCGACTGGGCGTGCTAACAGCGCTGCTTGCGGCCGTATTTTGCGGCGTCTCTCGGGCCGAGACTGTTGTTCCGGCAGCCGCGTTCGGGCAAGTGGCAGTAGGCGCCAGCACGCAAGTGACGGTCTCATTTTCCTTGCCGGCACAGATCAGCGCACCATCGTTCCAGCTGAGTTTCGGATCGGACTACTCGCTTGCGACACCCTCATGCAATGCAAACTGGACGAGCTGTTCGATTGTAGTCACTTTCACTCCGCAAGCGGCGGGTACTCGCAACGACGAAATCGTGGTCGCGGGCAGTGGGGATAACGTGATCGCGGCAATGCCGCTCCAAGGCACAGGTTTAGGAGCGTTGTTGACAGTGACGCCAGGCGCTTCCTCCCACTACTTCAGCCCTCCTGGTTTTGCATCGTATGTGGCGGTCGACAACTCCGGTACGGTTTACTATTCCGACTCGCTCAATAGTCAGGTGCAAGCGATTCGCGACGGCACCCCCGTTCTTGTCGCGGGATTAACTTCGGGGTTGGCCGGCTACTCGGGAGACGGTGGTCCGGCGACGAACGCTCAATTGAACGGGCCTGGAGCACTCGCTTTCGATTCCGGAAACAATCTATACATCGCCGATCAGCGGAACCACGTGGTGCGCAAAGTGGACATGGCCGCCGGGATGATTTCGACTGTTGCAGGAACCGGTGTCGCGGGATTTTCGGGAGACGGCGGGCCAGCGACGGCGGCGCAATTGTCCGTTCCCGCGGGCTTGGCCGTATATGGCAGTACGCTCTATGTTTCGGATTCGGCGAATGGAACCGTAAGGGCTATCTCGCTCACCTCCGGAAGAATTTCGACGTACGCGGGCACGGGTTCATTGGGTTATAGCGGAGATGGTGGGGTTGCCACGTCCGCTACCTTGAATTATCCGGTTGGCTTGGCCACCGATATTTCAGGCAATCTGTTCATCGCGGATTCCGGAAACAACGTAATTCGAGAGGTAGCTGCTTCGAGCGGCTTGATTTTAACGTTTGCCGGCAATGGGAGCGCGACACCCTCCGGCGATGGCCACGCAGCTACCGCAGCGGGCATTGGAGCCGTGCAATACCTTGCCATCGACGCTGCCAACAACTTGTACCTGGCGGAAGGTACTGTTCGCCGAATCGATGGCGGCGGAATCATTTCCACAGTAACCAGCCTGCCGAGTACAAGTTCAAATATAGCCATCGACCAACAAGGGAACATTTATGCGCTCTCGCTCTTGGACATTCAAGTGACGCCAGGCACCAGCGCAAAGGCTATATTTCCAAATACGGCAATGAGGCACTCGAGCACTCCGATCTCACTGAACCTCGCCAATATTGGAAATGCCGCGCTAGTACCGGGTTCGATCTCTGTTGTCGGGACGAATGCGAATGACTTTTCGCTATCAAACGGTTGTCCGGCCAGCATTGCCGCGGGCGCGGATTGTTCGTTGGCGGTAACGTTCTCGCCGCAGAAGGCTGGTCAAAGTAAGGCGTCTTTGAGAATCTCAGGCGCGACATCGAGCCCTGTGTTGCTGCCGCTACTTGGCACGGGTACCGGCATACCGTTGGCGGTCCTGAACGCCAACAGCATCGCGTTTGGGTTTGTGCCGGTGCTCACCGCGAGTTCACCCCAGGTTCTGACGCTGTCCAACCCGGGCACGGACACCCTAAATGTGAGCATTTCATTGCCGGCTGGTTCCGGATTTAACTACGCGTCGTCATGCGCCGCCATACCGGCGGGCGGCAGCTGCCAAATAGGGGTAACATTCCAGCCCACAACCATTGGAGGCCAATCCGCTACTCTGACGCTGACCGACAACGCCGATAGCTCGCCGCAGACGGTCAGCTTGTCAGGTACAGGAACCGCGATCGCCCAGCTTTCCGTGGTCCCGAGTGGAGTGAGCATTCTCGCGGCTCCAGTTAGCGGACAAAGCCTCCCGATTCCGTACGTGGTCGAAAACGTGGGGACCACGTCGGGCAGAGTGGTAAGCATTGCGACATCGGGGACGAATGCAAACGACTTCAGTTACACGTCGAATTGTATTGGGACGACGCTCGTGCCTGGGAACACGTGCATGGTGTGGGTGACGTTCAAGCCAACGGTTCCGGGTGCGGAGCTCGCGACCCTCAACTTTTCCGGAACAAATCTCCCACTGGGGGGAAGCGTCGCGCTGTATGGAGTTTCCTACGACCGTGCGAGACCAGCGATAAATGTCGACTCGCCTGGGAACGGAGCAACTGTCTCGGGGACCATTACAGTTTCGGGATGGGCCATAGCCGACAGGGATGGGATAGATTCAGTGGCAATTTATGTTGACTCGGCGCCAGTTGCGTATACGGTCGACTCGGCCGCACGCCCGGATGTCTGCAACGCGTTCCCAAACCAGCAGAGTTGCCCGAATGTCGGGTGGACGACCACGATCGACACGACGCTACTTGCGGACGGTGTGCACACACTTCAAGCTGTATCCACATCCTGGTCGGGAAGACATGCGATCTCGGGGCCGAAGCAATTGACGGTGGCTAATCTAAGGGTCACGCCAGCATCCACCACTCTGGTTTCAATCGACGCGCCCAGTGCGGCGCCTCAATCCGGCGCGATCGCCGTCACAGGTTGGGCTCTTTCAACCGTTGGAACGATTTCGAAACTCTCGGCTACAGTCGACGGCTCTCCATACGGCCAGATCACGCCTGGCCTTTCCCGTGCCAGCGTATGCGCGAACTATCCTGGCGTTGCCGGCTGTCCAAATATCGGTTGGTCGGTCTCGATTGACACAACCGGCCTA
>JAFAQG010001007.1 GCA_019246575.1 Acidobacteriaceae bacterium | reverse complement strand
CGACTCCAAACATCAGCACGAGCAAGGTACCTAATCCTTGCAACGTTATGCACGTCGCAATCGCCGTTCGTTGAGCATAGCCCGAGTGCCTAAGGATCTGCTCCATTGCCAGCAGCCGATACCAGCAGTGAACAGCGAGGTGCACGTTAGACCTGCTTTCTTCGGGAGTGGTTCGATCCGAACCGGCTTCGCAGCGATTACGTGCCGACGGGATTCGTTGGCTACGGCGTGAAGACACGAGCGGTGAAAGGACACGAGTTCGGCCTTCAGCTAACTCAGACCGATAAAGCCGCATTGATCACGTTCTTGAAGACTCTGTGATCACGGGCGGCCCGGATGCTGTGAGCTCTTACCGCTATAATCGGTTTACCTACTGTAGCGGGAGGAGCGCCGCATGGCCACTTCGCAGCGGCCCAAGTCCCCGAAATTTCCTCAAGAGTGCGGTCCAGATTACGACCGGGTCATGCCTCTAGTGAACAAGATCTGCCAGAGTTCCGGGTTCAGACGCTCGGCGCGATTGCAGCGCTTTTTGCGTTACGTTACCGAACAAACGCTCCGAAAACCGTCCCAAGCACCGAAGGAGTACCAGGTCGGGTTGGCAGTGTTCGACAAAGACGAGTCGTTCGACCCTCAGCAAGATCCAATTGTCCGCGTGGAAGCCAGCCGCCTGCGGCTTCGACTTATGGAGTACTACACGGGACCTGGAATCGAAGACGCGATCATGATCGAGGTGCCGAAAGGTGCTTACGTCCCGACGTTTGGCTGGCGAGCGCCCGCCTCGGGATCTCAACTTCCCGTGCTCGTCGCCAGGACCGGACCGGGTATGCGCGATGCCGGTCCGCAGCGTGGGCACGGCGTTCATTCGATTGCGGTGTTGCCGTTTGTGAACGCCAGCGCAGATCCGGAAGCAGAATACCTCAGCGAAGGTATTACCGAGACGCTCACAAATCGGCTTACGCAGATTTCGAAAGTCCGCGTCGCGCCGCGAGGCCGGGTGAGGCTCTGTCAAAATCCGGAATGCGACCTTTTGCGAACGGCGCGCGAATTGGATGTGGAATTCCTGCTTACTGGACGAGTGCTGCTGCGAGGCGACAGTCTTCGAGTACAAGCAGAGTTGATAGATACGGGGCAAAATGCCCAGGTCTGGGGCCAAAGTTACACCCGCCAAGTCTCGTCTCTTTTCGCCATAGAAGACGAGATTGCCGGGGAGATTCTGGCTCAATTGAGGCCGAAGTTCGGCGCTGCCGACCTGCAACGAGTCACGAAACACGAAACAGACAATGCGGCCGCTTACCAGCACTATCTCAAAGGGCGCTATTACTGGAACAAACGGACTGCAGAGGGCTTGACTTTAGGGATTAAGCACTTTTTGCAGGCGCTGGACGAGGACCCGCATTACGCGCGCGCACACTCCGGACTAGCGGATTGCTACAGCGCGCTTGGTTCGTTCGGGGTGCTTCGGCCGGGCGAGGTCTTCCCTGTCGCGAAAGCCGCAGCGATGCGAGCCTTGCAACTCGATGCCAGCCTGGCCGAAGCGCATACCTCGCTGGCAGCAGTGAGCTTCCTTTACGACTGGGATTGGCAGCGCGCGAACGAGCACTTTCGCAGGGCCCTCGAGGTTGATCAAAATTACGCCACGGCGTATCACTGGTATGGAGGCTGCTTATTCGGATCCGGGAAAATAAGCGAAAGCCTCTCGCTTCTGAAGCGAGCTCAACAACTGGATCCACTCTCGCTGATTATTCAGACCCAAATCGGCAGCGCCTTCTATCTCGCGCGGCAGTTTGATGACGCCGAGAAAGAATGCCAGGCCGCTTTAGCGATGGATCCCAATTTTTGGACCGCTCACTGGTTTCTCGGATTGATTTATCAGCAGAAAAATCTGGCGGAGCAGGCATCCGCTGAGCTTGAGAAGGCAGCTGCGCTTTCGGATGGCAACACTCTCGCAGTCGGCTCCCTCGCTCATCACTATGGGCTGATGGGCAAGCGAAAAAAAACAATGTTACTGCTGAATGGCTTGAAACAACAAAGCGAACAGAAATATGTGAACGCTTACCCGGTTGCTCTGATCTTTGCGGGGTTGAATAACTGGGAGGAAACACTGAGCTGGCTGGAACGTGCTTACGAGGACCGTTCGCCGTCTCTGGCTCTTTGGCTGAAAGGCGACCCCAGGTTAGATCCGCTTCGGGCGAATTCCCATTTCCGTTCGCTGCTGCACCGTATCGGCTTACCCGGTTGATTTATCTGAGAGCCGCAACAAACGCCTCAATGAGAGCGGCAGTTTCGAGCGGTTTCTCGAGTGGGATTTCATGACCGCAATCGAGTAGCGCCATGCGGGCGCCGGGAATGCGATCCACCACTTCTTTCCGCATAAGCTCAGGACTGAGCACTGGATCGTAGATGCCGCAGATACCGAGGGTGGGAGCACGAGTAGCTGACAGGGCGCTCGCGAACTCACCAGTTCGGCACATATTGAAAGTTTCCCGCAACGTGTGTTCGGCAGTGCTCGAAACGTCTTCAAAATAAGCATCGACAATCTCCGGGGCGAGTGGATGTCTGATGAATTGGCGGAGCCATGCGTTGAAGTAAGACCGGTCTCTCGCGGCTTTTAACCAGTCAATTAAGATGTCGTCGGTGAGCGGCAGCGCTAAAGCCGGCGCGGGCGAAATCAGGATCTGTCCTGCTACGCGTTCCGGCGCCATCGAGGACATCCACTGCGCCCACTTGGCGCTCATGCTGTACCCAACTACAATTGGACGGTTTGTTGCGGCGTGCTCGAGAAGGGCGAACATGTCTCTCGCGAAGGTCTCGGTGGTAAAACCCGCCCGAATCTTATCCGACCTTCCGTGACCGCGCAGATCGGCGGCGATCAGGCGAATTCCGGATAAATCCAGATGCTGTAGGAGCGGCGCCCAGAACCGGCCAGAACCCGATCCACCCCAGCCGTGAACAAAGAGCAGAGTGCGCGGGCCGTCTCCCGCGGACCAGTAGAAAAGCGAGGTGCCATCCTCAGTGCGAACGGCAGAATTTGCTCGGGCTTCGGGATCGAAAGCAAGCATTGGCCGGAAGTGTAACACCCTTTAGCCGGTAACAGTAACTTACTTCCGCAACTGGGGCGTTTGGATCGATATTGAAGCTGCCGATCACTTGAGAACAGGAGAATCAAAATGCACAGCTTCCAAAGCATTCCGAAGCGATCCATCAT
>JAFAQG010000931.1 GCA_019246575.1 Acidobacteriaceae bacterium | reverse complement strand
AATATTCGCGATCGACGAACGCGGATGTATGAGCCGGTTCTGCAAATTGCGGCTGCGGCGGCACGAGAGTTTGAAGATGCAACCGGCAAGCGGCTGATCAAAGTGGCGGGAATTTGCGGAAATACGCGGCCGGCCGTAGCCGAGGCGGAATTCGCACGCGAGGCAGGGTACGATATTGCACTACTCAGCCTGGCGGCAATGGCGCGCAGTTCGGATTGCGAGCTCCTCCAGCATTGCCGGACTGTATCCGAACAGATTCCGCTGTTCGGATTCTATCTTCAGGGCGCGGTGGGCGGGCGGGCGCTCAGTTACGAATTCTGGCGCGAGTTTTGTGAAATCGAAGCGGCAGCCGCTATTAAAATCGCGCCGTTTAATAGGTATCAAACGGTTGATGTGATTCGCGCAGTTGCGGATAGCGGACGCCGCGATATCGCCCTGTACACAGGAAATGACGACAATATCATTCCGGATCTGCTTACAGATTTTCACGTAAACGGATGCGCTCTTCATTTTGCAGGCGGATTGCTGGGGCATTGGGCGGTATGGACGAAGCGCGCCGTCGAGTTGCTCGGCGCCATTCAGGAGTGCCGGATGAAAGCACCCGATCGTGCACTCGACATACTCGCGCGGTCGAGCGCGGTTACGGACGCGAATGCAGCTTTGTTTGATGCGCGAAATCAGTTCAGAGGCTGTATCGCCGGATTGCACGAAATTCTCCGTCGACAGGGGCTTCTTCGCGGGCGGTGGTGCCTGGATCCGGCGGAGGATCTCTCGCCGGGGCAAGTCGAAGAGATAGACCGCGTATGCCGCGCTTATCCGGATCTCAATGACGATGAGTTTGTACGGAACAATCTAGATCGCTGGTTGAACTGATGAAACTTCTTTTCACGGGTATTTTAATCATCGTTGCGAGCTTGGCAGCACAGCAGAGAACGGCATCGGGAGAGCGGCCTCCGCTGTTTTTTCGGGAAGACTGGAAGCAAACGCCCGCCGTAACGCCCATCACGCAAAATGAGGTCAGCAATTCCGATCTTCTAATTGGCCTGTATGGAGAGGGAAGGGACAAAATTCGCAAGAGCCACCACGATCATCCCGCAGATGATCCATTTTACGTCTGGAGCGGACTGTGCAAGGGCAATTGGGCAGTTACACTTCGCAAAAAAGAAGCTTACGTCGATTTGACGGGCCTTGCAAAGCTTCGCTGGCGCACGAAGCAGACGGGATTGCGCCAGCTACATGTGATTTTGAAGCTGGCGGACGGCACATGGCTGGTAAGCGATCAGGCGATTGGGCCGATGTCGGATTGGGAGGAGAGCGACTTGACAATCGCCGATTTGCGCTGGCACACGCTCGACATGAAAACCATCACGGAAAATAAAGTCGCGAATACTCCGAATTTGAGTAAAGTCGATGAAATCGGCTGGACGGATCTGATGACGGGTGGCGGCACACCCGCGAGTTCGCGTGTTGACTGGATTGAGGTTTACGGCTGGGCGGTAAAAAGATAGAACGGGCGCGCGAACGCTCAATCAAAACAGCATTTTCAACGCAAGCTCCATCACTCTGCCTGGTCCAGACGCATTTACTGCTCCGTACCCCTGCGACGGTTTCCCGGCGGCATCAAAATGCACTGTGGTATTGATGCCCGTGAAAGACGGATGGTTGAACACGTTGAAGGACTCAGCTCGAAACTCGAATTTCGTTTTTTCTTTAACCAAGAAATTCTTGAGCAGAGAGACGTCCCATTGACTGAAGCCTGGACCGATCAGAATGTCACGGCCGCTGTTCCCAAATTGGCCTTGCACCATCAGTTCGGGGGCGAGAAAGGCCTCTGTGTTGAACCACCGTGCCAATGTGCGCTGGTCGTTGGACAGGTTAGGATCGGCAATAACGCTAGCACGCGACGATGTGGCTCCGATCCGGGCTACGTCAACCGGAACGACGACGCTATTGGGTGCGCCACTTTGAAAGCTGGTAACACCTTCGATGTTCCAGCCCGCCAGAGCGTTCTTAAGCACGGGGTTAGTGTTTTTCTTGAAAAACGCTAATGCGTAGATATAGTTGAAATTCAGAACGTGCGCCCGATGAATGTCGGAAAGGCCGTAGTCGGCTCTGTCGTTGTAAGAATCCTGTGGGATCCCAACTCGATTGTCGGTTCCTCCAGCGGTATCCAACGTTTTCGAGAACGTGTAACTTAGGCCGAAAGATAACCCGGAGTGCATGCGACGGTTTACCGCAACTTGCAGACTGTTGTAATTCGAGTTATCGCTGTTATCGAGGAGCGTTATATTCGCATACCCCGGATAAGGACGCAGTGCGTTGACGTTGATGCTGCTGTTCGGCGGATTCAGACGAGTGCCGGCCGGCAACTGATTGATATTCAACTGCCTGACTAAGTGCCGTCCCAAATTCCCAACATAGCCGACATCCAAAACCACTGCCCCCGGCAACTCGTGCTGAAGGCCAAAGTTGAACGACGTGATCATCGGACTGCGCATGTGAGGGCTGAGGATGCCGTTGAGGTTCGACGGGAAGCGTGTTGCGGTCCCACCGGCCGGATTGTCAATGTTGCCGTCGTAGAGGTTCACAGTGGTATTGAAGGGCGGATTTCCAGCCATTGCGCTCGGATATCCGGTTCTATATTGGTCGTAGAACATGCCGAAGCCGCCCCGAATAGAGCTCTTCCCGTGACCGAACGGATCGTATGCAAATCCGAACCGGGGACCAAAATCCAGCCAATCGATATCGAGGCCGGACTTCGGATACCCGGCGAACAATCGTTGCAAACTCGGATCCGATGCTGCAGGTACACGGCCCTTAGCAGCTTCAGGAAAGTTATCGCCGAGAATTACGAGCCCGTTATAAGGATCCCCAGACGCACCGAGGGAGCCATCCCGGGGATTCACAGGAGGCGCCAAGGCCGGATTGAACCGAGCCGGCACGAAAGTCGAATAATTTCCCAATGCGCTGTATACGGGCCCGATGATGTTATAACGGAGGCCTATCTCCAAACTCAGATTCCGGCTAACCTTCCAACTATCTTGGCCGTAAAATTCGTATTGCGTATATCGGGACCACCAATCTGCATCCTGCAGTGCCTCCGAGTAGTTTTGGTAATTGCCCAACAGTGCGTCGGCCACAACGTTCCTCGTCGTGTTCTTGGCAGAAACATTAAACGTGACTGACCCATTTATTGAAGGTTTAAGGTTTTCATCCTTCCGGCTGCGTGTTATTTGTGCGCCAAACTTCAGGGTATGAGGGCCCACAACTCGTGTGAAATCGTCGCGCCACTGAAAGGTAACATTGAAGTTATGAATAAAATCGCCTAGGGTGTAACCAGTGAAGCCTGAGAGCGTAAGGTCCGGCCCCGGGCCAGAGGCGGTTGCGGCGTGATAAATGCCGGGAAAGTTCAAACCGAGATTGTCGCGGGCAATAATGCCATTCTGCGGCAGTCCGTGGATTCGATTATGCATCACGCTGAAACTGAAGTAGTTGAGAGTCGTGGGCGAAAAGGTATGGGATATGCTCCCAACCGTCGAATACCCGGGGCGGGGCCGCCCGCCGGGAACGATTCCGAGCGCACTCCCCTGGAAGGGATCGAATATGTTCCAAGTGTCGTGGGTCCAGCGGTACATTATCTGCGTTTTGGAGGAGGGAATGTAATCGAACCTCAGGAGATCCTCACGCGTATCCGTGCGGCTGATTCCCGTAAACGAGTAATTTCCTCCGGGGCCGGCGAAATTAGGAAGTGGATAGGGCTTCAAGAGCAGAGGACCATTGTAGGAAAATCGCGTAGCCGGAACGAGCCCATTCGGAAACAGCATCCCAGTTGAGGGATCCACGGGCGCGGGCAACGAGGAACCCCGAAAATCGCCGTTGCGTTCCTGCAGAGTGGGGACAGTTCCGACGCGGGTCTGGCCTTGATGAATGTACTTCCATTCTTCACTTACGAAGAAAAACAGGCTGTTCTTATCTGTGTTCCAGACTTTGGGAATAAATGCCGGCCCGCCGAGAGTCACGCCAAAATCGTTGAAGCGAAGTGGGTCGACCTTCTGCGCGAAAAAGGACCGGGCGTCGAATTGATCATTCCTCACAAATTCGAACAGCGATCCATGGAAGTCACGACTTCCACTCTTTGTAACAACATTTACGATGCCGCCCGAGCGACCACCGAACTCGGCCGCATAGCTGGAAGTTAGAATCTTGATCTCCGCGATCGCATCGACATTCGGATTTATGATGGAATTCGAGTTCGCGCCGTTGTCCATGTTCTCTGCGCCATCGACGTTGAAGTAAATCGAGTTCGCGCGAATCCCGTTGATTCGCTGAGTATCAGTGGCCAGGTTCATCGTGAACGGATTCGTGCTGGTGGCCATGACGCCCGGAATCAAACGCAGTAACTGAGCGTAATTCCTGCCGTTCAGCGCGAGCTCGGATACTTGACTGCCGGTGATTACGTGACTGACATCGCCCGACGATGTTTGGACCAACTCGGCTGTCGCCGCCACTGCGACCGACTGCGAGAGCTCTCCGACTTCGAGCTTGAAATCGACGACCCGCTGTGAGGCGGCGTCGAGCGTAACGGACGGCACTTCCGCGGCCCGAAAACCGGTTTTCTCGGCCGTGACTCTGTAACTGCCGGCGGTGAGGCTAGGAAATGTAAAGAACCCGCTGTTTTCCGAGCTCACGGTCTGTGTCAGACCTGTCTGCAGGTTTGTGGCGGAAACCCTGCAGTCTGGAACCACTGCGCCGGTGGCGTCTGTTATGGTCCCCGAAATCCGGCCGACGTTTGTCTGCGCATAGGCGCAAAATGTCAGGGCCAAAAACAGCAAGAAACGGAGATGTCTGGGCATGATTGCAGAAAATAGCACAATTCTTGAGAACTTGACGCGTCAGTATCCGGATGCTCACGTCGAATCGGCACGGAGAGAGTGGGCCGCGGATCATTGTGAGGTGCGCGGCAGGGGTTGATATGAGGGCGCCCAGAGCGGCCTGATGTTGGTCGGAGTCGAGATAATCCGGCCGGTTCCAGGATCCTTCCATTTGTAAGGATTCGCATTGCTCAAGGAGTAATTCGTCCCGGTCGCCGCGTCCTTATAGCTGCTGAAGCCGGATATGAGCTCATCCATGGACTCGAAACTCTGGTCCACAGAGTTCAGTCTTTGCATAAATCCCTCCTGCTGCCGGAAGATTTCCTGCATGCGTCTGTTGATTGCGACGGCCGCCTGTTGGCTCAATTGGTTCTGCCTCTGGATCCAGGCGGGAGTGAACTTCAGGGTATCTCCCACGTGATGGAGGATTTCCTCCGCCTTGTTTGCCTGACCCTGTGGCGTAATGAAGGCTCCCAGTAGCATCACGTACCATCCAACATCGGTGGCCAGGGTGGCTGCTTCCACTTGCCCTTCCATTCGTTCTTTGTTGTGGATACAGGAAAACCGCACTTCACCCCCGTCCGCTCGGGACGGGATAAAGGAGGGCCAAAGGGATTTGGCCCGTTGCGCCAGATCCGGCCGGCTTTGTTCGGCAGTAGGCTTCAACCCGGGGCACAGACCTTGAATGATGGTCTGCGCATACAGGCGAGCGAACTGGACGCCAGGCAAATAGCGCGAAACCATTGCGAGGCCTCCGACACCGGTGTCGTAGAACTTGCCTTCGCCGTATCCAATCGCGTTGCCCATTTGAGTCGGCAGAGTGAATGCGGGCAAAGTTGGCTCGCCTATCATGAGGTACGTCATTTTGTCTGGAGAAAGCGAACGAACATACGGATTGATTTGCAGCGCACTCCGCCGCGCCAGCCCGGCTTCGGATCTCCAGCCTGAGGGCACTTCTACAGCAAATGCCTGCTCGAGTGGATCAGTTAGGCGGATGTAATTGGATACGGTCAATGACGCTCGATGCGCAGCGGCATCGACCGAGGCGACGGAGCGATGCGTTTCTCGCGCGGATCCGGGAACCATGGGGCCTGTTGATTGCCCGAGGGCTCGGGATGTGCACATTGCGAAACATGCCATGATCGCGGGAAAAGCCGCTCTGAACCCCAAAGGATGATCAAAACCGATTGACATCGCCGATCCTCCGATCGCTTCTACACTCGCTCCGCTACCAAGAGTGAGTCCCAGTCCTACCGCTTAACGAACAGTCGGGTATTGTATGCCTAACTGTTCAAGATATGTGCTATATCGCGCAGGATCGTAATAAAACTTCCGCAGGCGAGGCGCGAACTCTTCCATGGTTTTTGTGTTCAAATCAATCGCCGGCTGGTCTTCCGCGCCAATAAAAGGAATGTACTTGACGTCCTTAGTCTGGACGTTGCGAAAGTAATCCCAAGCAGAAGCGATTAGTTGCGGCTGTAAGAGCAGATCGAGCGCGGTTGCAGCCTGTACCTTTGCGGCAGCGACGGATCCTTTGTGCGCGATCGGCGTCGCCATCGCAACTGCGTTTTCCCAACTGTGTCCGGGCAAATTAGGGATATTTGCGGGATAACGCATATACACAGTCGGCACATTCCATGCGATGTCTCCTAAGTCATCGGTACCGCCGCCAACTTGCGGCTTGGGCGGGCCGAGCGGGTTTACTTCGGTTTTGAGGCCTTCGATCTTAACTCCGATTTCTTTTTGCAGCGCCTTGGCCAATATCTGATCGTCGGCGCTCCATTTCGGCATTCCAACCATCTCGATTTCTTTTTGTTGTGTTTCCGCGATGACCTTATTGAAGTGCAGCGGCCATGCAGCGCCAAGCAGGCGGTGCGAAACCTTAGTGCCACTCATTTCGGCCGCATCGGATGCCATCGTGTTGCCCAGAGTGTACAAGTCGCGGATGTGAGGGTAATCGAGTTCGCGGAAGAAGTACCAAACTGCGGCACGGGAAGGCACGACGTTCGGTTGATCGCCGCCGTCGGTGATGACGTGATGGGAACGCTGCTCGGGACGCAGATGCTCGCGGCGGAAGTTCCATCCGACGTCCATCAATTCGACGGCATCCAAAGCGCTACGGCCCTCCCAAGGAGCGCTGGCCGCATGGGCCGACTTTCCTTCGAAGTTATATAAGACCGATACGAGACCGGAATTGCGCGACTCCTGCCCCCAGCGAGTGGCGAATTCGCTGTCCACATGACAGGCGAGCACGGCATCGACGTCTTTGAATAACCCGGCGCGAACGTAGAATGCCTTCGCGCCGAGCAGTTCCTCGGCCACACCGGGATAGAGACGAATCGTGCCTGGGATGCTGTATTTGTCCATCAGGCCTTTCAGGACTAGAGCTGCTGTGACATTGATGGCCTGTCCGGAATTGTGGCCTTCGCCGTGGCCGGGAGCGCCTTCGATCAGCGGTGCGTGATACCCGACTCCCGGTTTTTGCGAGGCTTTGGGGATCCCATCGACGTCGGTCATGAAAGCGATCACCGGCTTACCTTCGCCGTAAGATGCCACCCAGGCGGTCGGGATGCCTGCAACGCCGCGCTCGACCCGGAAGCCGTTACGCTCGAGAATGCCGGTTACGTACTTCGCAGTTTCGACTTCGTGAAACCCGAGCTCCGCGAAGCTGAAGATAGAATCGACCATCTGCTGTGTAAGTACGCGATGCGCGTCGATATCAGCGAGGGCTTCGCGCTTGAGTTGGTCGAGAGAGGGAGGAGCCGCCACCATGACGGATATAGCGGCGCATATGCCAATAACCTGTAGAACCGACTTACTCAACATTTCAGGCGTTTGTTATTCCTTTACGAATTTCTGAACGCGCATGCCGGTATGAACCTCTGAGACGTATACCGCCCCATCTTCGCCGACCGCGACGTTGTGGGGCCAAATGAACTGTCCTTCATAGCGACCGTATCTGCCGAAACAATCGACGATGTTACCGTTCAGGTCCAGCTTCGAAACTTGTGCATGGTCGAGTTCAGTGGGATTCGGATCGGTCCTGCTTTGATTGAGAAACGCGTCGCCGCCGTCCACGACATATGCGAAGTTGTCCGGGCCGACAGCAACTCCCCAGGGACGACCGAGTTCCGTGCTTTTCCACTCGCGGAGAAACCTGCCGCCCGGATCGAAGATTTGGACGCGCGAGTTACCGCGATCAGCGACGTACACGAGACCCTGCCGGTCTAATGCGACGCTGTGCGGACAATCGAACTGGCCCGGCCCTGAGCCTTTCTCGCCCCACTCGAACTGCGCCCTGCCCTCTTTCGAAAACCTGACGACCCGGCTGTTCTGGTAGCCATCAGCCACGTAAAAGTCTCCGTCGGGCGTGAACGCGAGGTCGGCTACGCCATCGAAGTGCGTAGCATCCCAACCCGCCTTGCCCTTTGTGCCGATACGCATGACAACCTTGCCATCGCGAGTAAATTTGTAAATGAGGTTGTCGTCTTTATCGGTTACCCAGACGTAACCTTCGGGGTCGACGCGAAGACCGTGAGGACGCACAAACATGTTTTCGCCGAAGCTCGTGATCACCTCACCGGTGTTTCCATCGAGAGCCACAATAGGCTTCAAAGCGCCGCGATGGAAAAGCCAGACATGATTCTGTGAATCGACATCGAGCCCACAAACCTGGCCGAAGCTGAAGCCCTTCGGGAGAACGGGCCAGCCTAATACGACGTGATAGGCGGTGCGCGAATGAGAGAAGGCGCCGCTACTCACGGCTATGCCACCCGGCCGAGATACCGATCCAGCCAATCGAGCACTTCCCGAATCAATTCGTTCCGCATGATGCTGACGTCGTGGGCCGTGTTAAACACAGCATGACGCTTCTGTCCGGGGGGCGCGCCCAGCAATCGAAACATAGGTAGTTGCGAAGTTTCATATGGAAACGTGAAATCGTAGCGGCCGCTCACCATCAACGTCGGGGCTTTTAGCCGCGGCGCGAAGTTGATCTGATCGATATCCGGCGCCGGATGGCGGAAGAAAAAGCCGGCATCCTGCAGGATAATTGCCCTGAACCGTCCCTCAAAAGCGGCCAGTATTGGTGCATACGCTGCGCCCATACTCGCCCCCATATACGCGATACGGCTGTGGTCGATGTCGGTGCGCGTGTCCAGGTAATCGACGGACCGGCGCACCTCTTTTGACCATTCGATCATGCGTTCGCGCCGTTCAACGTCGGTAGGAGTGCCGCTCCGATGGCGCTCAAAAGTATCCATATAGATGGGGTACAGCACGGCTCTGCCGGCGGGAGGCAGAAATTCCCACCGCGCTCTGCCCTCCAGGCGGTCGCTCGATGTGTATGTCAGCGCGGCGGCGGACGGGAAGTAGATCACTGTTTGAAACGGCGGCTTCCGGTCTCTGGGCAAAAACAGAAAGGCTGTGATTCTCCCTCGCGGTCCGTTGTAGGACACCTTCTGCATTCGCCACGATGTGAAGCTCTCGTCAACTGCTTCTATCGCGCCATTCGACGGGGTCTGATCGTAGGCGTAAGCGCTTCGAAACACCGCAAAGATTTGGTCGGAGACGGGTTTTTCTTTCGAGAAGTCGCGAAATTGGGGCTGCTGGGCAGTGACCGCCGCGGCGGGTAGAGGCGCGGTGTATTTCACGCATCGGAAACCGTTGCCCGGTCCGCGATCCCACGGCGATCGGGCATCGGGTTGGTAGAAGGAGTACGAGGGACCGTTCCACGCGCCTCCGAGAATGTACCGCAGGCCACGTCCGGCATCGTTCCAGCACCATTCTCGAGCGTTTCCAGCCAGGTCGTAAGCGCCTTGCGCGCTGATTCCCTGATACCTGCCAACTCGAGCAGGGCCGGTGCGCGAGAAATTGCTGAGCGGTATGACGTATAGCGCCGTATTCGGATCCGCCGCGCGGTACCAGTGCGAGATCGTCGGCAGAGATTTTCCCGCGAACTCGGCATACGCCGCCGCCTCATACCAGCTCAGGCCGCCCACCGGAAAATCGTCCTGCCCTTCGCGATAATGCCCTACTTCCCATTCCGCCGGACCGGGGCGCCCAGTGGCATCGTGAAAGTACGCCATGGCTTCCGCTCGCGACAGCACGCGACCATCTTTAATAAAAGGCTGCTTCCAGTATTCGGGACGCGCGTAACCGCCGCGATCGACGAACTCTTTGAAGTGACGGTTTGTCACTTCATATTTGTCGATGAAATACGGCGCCGAATCGAACCCTCCGACCGCGCCGAGGTAAGCGATGGTGAAACCGATTGGGCCGGCGGGCACCTGCACCATCCCGTCCGGTACCGCGCCCTGGGTTTGCAGCTTGACGAGAAATTTTCCGCCCTCATGCGTGGAAGTCCAAGCCTGGTAGATGGTGGAGTATCCGGGCTTGGATACCCGCCAGCGCAGCAATCCGAGCGGCACGCGAACCTTCGGCATGGGAGAACGTCCCACGACGGTCCACTCTGCGTCCGGCGTTGAATATTCTTTCAGTGCTACCTCGGCCCCAGTGGGCTTCGTGTCGATCGAGACTTCTCTAGAGATTTCGCTCCATTCCGTGGCAAGCTCGCGATTTTCCGGAATATATCGCTGAGCCTGTTGCGCCAGCTTAACGGCCGCGAAATACTTTTCCTGACGGGCGAGACGCGCGATCTCGGGCAATACTTGTTCGCGCGCCCACCGTCTGCTTGCGTTCCGCTTGGACAGCCAGGCGCCTACTGCGAGGGCTGCTATCAGCGCGATAGCCACAGCGGCAAGGCGTAGACGGGTCCATGCTACGCGCTCTGCAGGGCGGTGCGGTTTCAAACCAGCCAAACACGCCGCCAGATCTTTCTCGAGTTCGTGCGCCGATCCGTAACGCTGCCGCGGATCTTTTTTCAGGGCCTTTTCAACCACCCTCACGAAATCCGGCGAAGCGCTTAGCCGCGCTGGCTCATCGTGGAGGACCGAGTGGATCACGGCGGCGGCGTGCTCGCCTGGAAACGGCGGCCGCCCGGCAATCATTTCATAAAGAACCGCTCCCAAGCTCCAAAGATCCGTGCGAAAATCGATCGGCTTTCCCGATGCCTGCTCGGGCGACATATAGAGCGGCGTGCCCCTGGTTGAGCCAGCCATACTCGCCGTAGCGGCGCTTGATTTCGCCAGGCCGAAGTCGATGATGCGCGCGACGCCATCGGTCGCCACGATGACATTACCCGGCTTGATATCGCGGTGCACGATCCCGTGTTTGTGCGCTTCGGCCAGCCCTGACGCTATCTGCCGCGCGATCTCCAGAGCTTCGCGAACCGGCAACCCTGCTGCGATCTTTTCACGCAGAGTGACGCCTTCGTGAAAGGCCATTGCGATGAAAAGATCTCCCTCGGGGGTCTCGTCGATATCGTGCACCACGACGATATTCGGGTGATCCAATGCCGCTGCAGCGTGCGCCTCGTCTTTTAGACGTCGCTTCAAATCGTTGTCCGTTCGCAGATACGGCGGCAGAAATTTCAACGCGACGAAACGATGCAGCTTGGTATCGAAGGCTTTGTACACAACCCCCATGCCGCCTGCGCCGAGCATTTCAAGGATGTTGTAGTGGCAAACAGTCAGGCCGGCCAAACCGAAGTGCGAGCTCGCAGCAGTTGAGGTGACGAGTTGCTCCATCAGTTCCGGCCTCGCCGGAACATGGAGAAAGCTGTCGTTCGAATCCTCGGCTAGCAGCTTTTCGACTTCGCCGCGCAG
>JAFAQG010000929.1 GCA_019246575.1 Acidobacteriaceae bacterium | reverse complement strand
GCATCAAGGAACTGACCAGGGGCATCGGTGCCGATTCTGTTCTGGAGTGTGTTGGAACGCAGGAATCGATGATGCAGGCGATCCGCTCAGCACGTCCGGGTGGATACGTCAGCTACGTTGGCGTCCCGCATGGTGTGGAACTCGACGGAGCAGGGCTGTTCTTCGCGCACGTGCATCTACATGGTGGCCCAGCACCCGTCCGCCGGTATTTGCCTCGACTAATTGAGCTCGTTTTAGACGGGAAGATCAACCCCGGCCAGGTATTCGATTTGACGCTACCGCTCGATCAAGTCGCTGAGGGCTACCGGGCAATGGACGAGAGGCGAGCAATCAAAACGCTGCTTCGCCCATAGGTAATAGAGCTAAAAGAGAACACCAAATTAGATCGAAACGCCTGCACTGCAGAACCAGCTAGCGCTAGATCCGGGCGGCGCCTAAATATTGATACCCATCTGCCACAGAAAAAAGCCAACCGCCTGACGGACATAAAGCCATCGCCTTTCAGCAGCGCCCAGTGCGCCGACCGCCGGACGCGGCGATCCGTACACTTTTATCCCCTGAGCCTCGAGCAGCCGTTTTACACGATAAATGTGGTACCCATCGCTCACCACAATGCACGAATGTAGGTCCATGCGGTGCATAATCTCCGCCGCGGCATCCACGCTCTGAGCCGTGGTGGAACCCTCCGGATCCGTGAGGATCGCTTCCGATGGAACGCCATGCTCAATCAGATAATTGAGCGCGACCTCGGCCTCTGTATAACGCGGATCGCCGCCCGCGCCGCCGGTCGTCAGAAGATAAGGCGCGAAACCCCTCAGATACAGCAGCAATGCATGGTTCAGACGTGCCTGTAGCACGGGCGAAGGATGCCCGTGGTACTCCGCCGCACCCAGAATGATAATGACATCGGCCTGCTGAGCTTCGTCCCGGTTCGATTGCCGCTCGATTTGCTTGGCCAGGTAAAACAGATAGCCTAGGAGCAGGATCGAAAGCACCAGACACAGGCCGGCAATAGCGCGCCTCATGTCGAAACGACTACTGGCATGTATCGTTCCACTGAAAGCTTAGTCCACGCCCGCTCCGAATTTTCTACCATCATGCAAATCACGAGCACGCGCAACCCCTTCCTGAAGGACGTGCGCCGGGCGGCCGCCGAGGGGTGTCCGACACAGGACGGGTTAATCGTCGCGGAGGGACCTCATCTGCTCGAAGAGGCATTGCGGAGCGAGTGGCGTCTCGAAAAGGTGCTGACCACTCCGGAAGCTCGCCGTCGGCACGCCGATCTGCTAAGCCGGGCCGATGCCGAACTGGTCGAAATCTCGGATCACGCGTTTGAATCTGCTTCTGCAACCGAGACCGGACAGGGCGTACTGACCCTGCTGAGACCCCGCCAGTGGAGTTGGGATGATCTGATCGCCGGACGTACAATGCTAATCGCCTTGGACCGTATCCAGGACCCCGGCAATGCAGGTACCATGGTCCGGTCGGCTGAGGCCTTCGGGGCTACTGGAATTGTGCTCACAACCGGATCGGTACGGGTATCGAATGGCAAGTTTCTGCGCGGAGCCGCCGGGTCTCTATTCAGAATGCCGTTCCAGGAGCGTGTTTCAGTGCGGGAACTGACCGCCATCGCGTCAGAACAGCGGCTGACCCTTTACGCCCTCACCGGACGCGCTGACAGGGACTTCACCGGCGCGGACCTGACAATCCCCTGCGCGTTCTGCGTTGGGAGCGAAGGGGTCGGATTATCGGACGAGCTGCTTGCTTCGGCCGTGCGGCTTCGCATACCCGTGAGTAGAGTCGAGTCTTTGAACGCAGCCGTCGCATGCTCGATTGCGCTGTACGAAGCGAACCGTCAACGATCGGCGCCAACAAACCGCTGAGATGAGCCTCTTCGACACACTTCCACTTCCGGGCGCAAACGAGGACGATCCAAGCCGTCCCCTCGCCGACCGCATGCGGCCCAGGAGCCTGGACGAGTTCATAGGGCAGGAACACATTCTTGGTGAGGGCAAGCCGCTGCGCCTCCAAATCGACAAAGGGCAACTCAGCTCCCTTATTCTGTGGGGTCCGCCGGGCTCAGGCAAAACTACACTCGCCGCCTTGATGGCACAGCAAAGCCGCGCCGATTTTATTCCGTTCAGCGCTGTCCTGAGCGGCATCAAGGAGATCAAGGCCGTAATGGCCGATGCGGAAAAAGCGAGGCGCCTGGGCCGGCACACGGTGCTGTTCATCGACGAAATACACCGGTTTAACAAAGCGCAGCAGGACGCTTTCCTGCCTTATGTCGAGCGGGGCGATGTCGTCCTCATCGGCGCCACCACCGAGAATCCTTCTTTCGAAGTGGTCTCCGCCCTGCTTTCCCGGACCAAAGTGTATACGCTCCGGGCTCTCGAGACCTCTGAGATCATCACGCTTCTGAAACGCGCGCTCGAAACTCCCGGGCGCGGCTTAGGGCATCTCGGTCTAAAAACTTCGGACCAATTGCTGGAAGAGATCGCAGTTGCCTCGAGCGGCGATGCGCGAGCCGCGCTCAACACGCTAGAGCTCACGGCGCAGGCCGCGGAGCGGGGCGTCATCGATTCCAAGATCGTTGCCGATGCGCTGCAACGAAAAGTCCTGCTCTATGATAAGGCAGGCGAAGAGCACTATAACCTCATCTCCGCGCTGCATAAGTCGGTACGTTCGAGCGACGCGGATGCCGCTTTGTACTGGTTGGCGCGAATGCTGCATGCCGGGGAAGACCGTCTCTACCTCGCACGGCGTCTTGTCCGGATGTCCATTGAAGATATAGGCTTGGCCGATCCGAAAGCGGTGGAACACGCCATCGCCTGTATGCAAACCGTACACTTTCTCGGTGAGCCGGAGGGAGATCAAGCCCTGGCTCAGCTCACTCTTTATCTGGCCTTGGCGCCGAAGTCCGATGCGGCCTACAAAGCGCTCAACCGGGCGACCCATACGGTCGAGACGACGGTCGCCTTTCCTGTTCCGCTACAGCTCCGGAATGCGCCAACACCACTGATGAAGCGCATGGGTTACGGCGCCGGGTATAAACACGCCCATACGGAGGAAGACGCCGTCACCGATATGCAATGTTTTCCTGAGCCTTTGGCCGGAACGACGTTCTACGAACCAACGGACCGCGGATTTGAACTGAAATTGCAGCAACGTGCAGAGTGGCTAAAAAATCGGAAACATTCCACCAACCCGCCGATGAGTGGGGATGGAGGCGTAAATTGTTAAGCTGTAAAGATCGGAGTCGAGGCACGTGTCCGATAATTTTCTAAGTTTAGGGAGGCACGTGGATGTGTCGGAGGTAGGCGGGTCCTCTGAGCGGCGTCGCTCGAGCCGCTTCCCGATCGAGCGGGAAGTCCGGTATAAAACCTTGAACCAGCGCTCTGAGACTCTGGCGGGGAACGGTAAAACTCTAAATATCAGCAGTTCCGGCGTTTTGTTCACCTCCGACCATGAGCTTCCGGTGGGCACTCGTCTCGAACTGTCCATCAGTTGGCCGGCGCAACTGAACGAACGCTGCTTGCTGAACCTGGTCGCGCGGGGCAGGGTCACGCGCCATTCCAAAGGCCAGTTGGCGCTTCAGATTCAGCAGTACGAGTTCCGCACGCAGAGCCGGCCCGGCCAGCTCAGCCGTTAACCCGTTTCCATAACCGCCGGATACCTCCGGGCATACCTGGGCTACGATGGCAGTGTGCGCCGACGTCTCGCGTTCGCTGCGGCCGCGCTGAGCTTTGTCGTTCTTCTTGCCCTCGTGATCTGGCAGGGCTCATTCAAGATCCAATACTCGCCTTCGGACCTCAGCGAAACGGTCGTGTTGTGGGCCGTTTCCACCCTCATCTTCATTCTGACCGTCACGCTCGCTTTCATGCTGTTCCGCGCCGGCGTGAAGGTGTATATCGACCGGCAGCGCAATAAAGAGGGATCCCGCATCCGCTCGAAGCTGCTGGTGGGGGCGCTTGCCCTAGTGCTCGCGCCTACGCTTTTCTACGTCGTTTTCAGCGTATATGTCTTGAACCGGCACCTCGATGCCTGGTTCAGCCGGCCGGTCGAGAAAAATCTCGCAGACTTGCGGGAAATCAGGACCTCGTACGAGCGCCAGGCGCAGCACCTCGTAGAGGCTCAGGCCCAATTGATCGGCCTTCTTCCCCAAACTCGGGATGCAGTTCGGACTGGACATATCGATTCCCAATTTTTTAGGACTTTTTGCAACGCGCACGGCATCCGGCAACTGGTCCTGACACCGGACGCGGGAACGCCGATGCTGCTGTTCCAGGCGTTTGAAAAGACCCCTGCCCATCTTGTCCATGCCGCAGCCGACGTGTGGGACGGAGCAAAAAAACTCGGGCGAATTTCGGTCGCCTCCGTCAAGGCCGACCAAGCTGCTGCCGGCGATCTCGCGGCAAAAGAGGAGAATCTCAAGCACTACGGCGAAGTAGCCGCAGCGCGCAGAAAGATCTATCAGGACACATACTTCCGCCTGATTTGCCTCATCACGCTCTTCGTTCTGTTCTTCGCCTCGTGGTCCGCGCAACTGCTCTCACGTCAAATCAGCTTGCCCATTTCTGCTTTGCTGGGCGCAGCCCAACAGGTACGAGCCGGCAATCTGTCTTACCGCGTCCGCGTGAACGCTATGGATGAACTCGCAACCCTGGTCCGCGCCTTCAACGAAATGACCGGCGATCTCGAAAGCAACGCGCGAGAGCTCGAGGCCCGCCGCCGCTTCACAGAGGCCATTCTCGAGAGCATCCCCAGCGGTGTAATCTCCGTTTCCGGAGATGAGCGCATCGAGCGCGTTAATCGCGCCCTAAATGCGTTTTTTCCCGCCCATCTCGTCTCATCCGCCCAGCGGCTTGGCGACTTGTTTTCTCCCGAGCATCTCGCAGAGCTCCGGTATCTCTTGAAGCGCGCGCGCAGAACCGGTACCGCGGCTTCTCAGCTCGAATTACAGACAAAATCGTCCGTACTGCACGTCGCCGTTACGGTTGCAGCGCTCGAACAGCAAAGAGGGTTCGTGCTTGTGCTCGAAGACACCAGCGATCTGTTGCGCGCTCAAAAGGCAAGCGCGTGGCAGGAGGTCGCCAGACGAGTCGCGCACGAGATCAAGAACCCCCTCACTCCAATCTCCCTCTGCGCCGATCGTATCGCCCGGCAGATCTCAAGGCTTTCCGTCACGCCTGATACCCGCAGCATTCTTGAAGAGTGCACGCACACCATTCAACAGGAGGTTCAGACAGTCAAGTCGCTCGTAGACGAGTTCTCCCGCTTGTCCAGGTTCCCCGCTGCGCAGCCCGCTCCCGCTGATCTCAACGAGATTGTCGAAAGCGCCATGGCGGTGTTTGCCGGCAGACTGCAAGGCATAAGCGTGAAGGTCGAGCTCGAGCGCAATCTGCCTCTCGTCCTTGCCGATAAAGAACAGATGAAACGAGTGATCGTAAACCTGGTCGACAATGCCGCCGAAGCGATGCACGATCAGCCGTTCCGGATGCTGCTCGTGTCCACCAGGCAAGCTTCGTCCGACATCGTCGAACTGTCGGTCATAGATACCGGCCCCGGCGTATCCCCGAGCGATAAGGAAAAGCTCTTTCTACCCTACTTTTCGACTAAGGCGCGCGGCACCGGGCTCGGCCTCGCCATTGTGAGCCGCATCGTGAGTGAGCACCACGGCAGAGTAAGAGTGGAAGATAACCAACCAACTGGAACCAGGTTTATTGTCGAGTTGAATGTGGCGTCACCGGCCGATGTGCCCGCATCCACCGAGCCGGAGCCAACTGTCGCTACTCTGAAGGCTTAACAAGCCATGCCGGTCCGCGGTCCCAAGATTCTCATCGTCGACGATGAAGCGAGCATCCGGCAATCGTTGCGCGGCGTCCTGAGTGACGAAAACTACCAGTGCACCGCCGTCGATAGCGGAGAAGCATGCCTGGCTGAACTGGCGCGCGAATCGTACGAAGCTGTCCTGCTCGATATCTGGATGCCCGGCATGGATGGTCTCGCGACGCTGTCGAATATCCAGGAGCTTCCAGCAGGGTCGCGCCCGGCCGTCGTCATCATCT